>DNOQ01000140.1 GCA_003501665.1 Bacteroidales bacterium
GCTCCATGAACTTTGTGATATTCTTTAGAATAATTACATACCCCATGATATGTTCATCTTTTTCATATTGAGTGGTGTATGAAATATTCTGGATTTCCTTCTCATAAAATATGTCCTTGCCTTTAATCTGGAACTGAATTCTTGAATTCGCATTATCGAATGAAAACCTGTTTCCCTTCTCCGGTTCTATTATTATCAGCTTGCCTGTCAGTTCATTTTTATTCGCCAGCTCGAGCATGTTTTCTCCAATCAGTTTCTGCCCCTCAAGTCCGGCAATTTTCAGGAATTCTTCATTGATAAGGGTTATTTTCATATTCTTGTCAAATCCAATAATAGGATACTGAATTTTGTTTAGGAGAGTTTCAGTAATTTTTCTCTCTGCCAGTAATTTTGAGATGTTGCTTTTATTGTATTCTTCAAGTTTTTGAGCCATCGTATTGAAGGAAATGGCAAGTTCTCCAAACTCACTGTGACTTTCGAAGCTTACTCTCTGTGAATAATCGTTATCAGCTATTTGCCTGATGCTTTTTGTAAGCTCCTTTATCGGATTTGAAATATTTCCCGGAAGAACAATGAAAAGTACAAGCGAAATCAGGAAACAAAAAACACTCAGGATGCTTATTAAAAGGATTGATTTGTCGGCAGTGAGGGAGGCGAAGGAGCTTTTTCGGTCAATAGCATTCAGATTAAGTTCGAGGATTTCAAACAGATATGACTTCGTCTCCTGCAGGGCAGATTTATTTTCGGGATTATTTTTCAGTTGCAGAAAGCTTTCCGACAGCTTTTCTGTCAGTTCCTTCTCTCCGGCTTCTGTTATGTTCTTTTTTTGTTTTGCGAGATATGTTTCGAATGAAACCAGGGCATCCTTTTCCAACAGGTCGTGACTGATTGCAGAGCAGTTTATTGCAACGAAATTTCTGTGTCTCCGGCTGCTCGCATGATGGATCGCCTGTGCGAAAACCTCTTTTCCTGTCCCTGTCTCTCCGGTCAATAGTACAGAGGTATTGCTGGAAGCAACTTTCTTCGCAAGTTCAACAGCCTCCTTAATAAGTTCTGACTTGCCGATTATGTTATCAAATGAGTATTTGTTCTCCAGTTGTTTTTCAAGATGGAGAACTCGCCTTGACAGTTCTGATTTTTCAACGGCACGATGAATCAACGGCACAATACGACTATTGTCGTCACCCTTTGTTATATAATCGAATGCTCCTGATTTGATCGCTTTGACACTGTCGGGGATATTACCGTAGGCCGTGAGAAGAATGATCTCGCTTAAAGGATACTTTCCTTTTAGCTCGCCCGTAAATTCAACACCATCTCCATCGGGCAGCCTGACATCACATAAGACAACATCTATGTCGTTCTCAGCCATTATTTTCAGCGCTGTCCTGCAGTCGCCGGCCTGATAAACCTCGAAACCCTCATAAGTAATTATTCTGGATAACAGGTTTCTGAGTTTTTCTTCGTCATCAACGATTAAAATTTTTTTCAATTTGCCGGGATTCTTAATATACAAAAGTATACAATAAGGCTGCAATTAGTATTTTATTTGATTAGAAATCCAATAATTAAGTTACCGGAACAACTATTTACCGCTGATTTCACGGTCCCGATGGCTATCGGGATCACGGAAAAAATCACGGATTTTATTATTTGAGACAATCCGTGCATTACCCGTGTTCTCCCTGAACTCGTGGTTAAAGCCTGAATTATGTAACCCTGGCTAAGCAAAGAGAGCCGTGAGTACGGCAAATTAGTATTGACGGGATAAAGTGGATATATTTGCAGAATAAATATTTACACTAATCTGACTTAAAAACTGCTGCCATGGATTCAAACAGTTTCGTAATTGAACAACCCTCCGGATTTGATTTTGATACAACTGTAAATATGATTGTAAAGGAAGCTGAATCGAGGGATTGGAAAGTGCCGGCAATTCACGACCTGCAGCTCTCTCTTGCCAAGGCTGGAAAAACGGTATTACCCGTCAAGGTGATCGAAATCTGCAAACCCGCTTATTCAGGTCAGATACTCGAACTTAACGACGAACGGCTGATGTCGGTGATGATGCCGTGCCGTATTTCAGTCTATCTGAAGAATGACGGGCTTATCTATACAGCCGTTATGAACGAAGCTGAAATGTCTGTCAGGATGCCGGAAAAAGTTGCCCGGGTTATGAAAGCTGCATCAGATGAAACCCTGGAAATTATAAAGACAGTAACCGGTTGAACCGCCTGTCAGGATGTTTCGTCTTATCTTGGAGTGGGGCCTTTTATATCTGCAAAAAACACTAAAGTGCTGTCGGCAGATTTAATTTTATATGCTCCTTCTGATTCAAATAAATTCATAGTAAGCGTGGTATCGGAGCGAAAACTGTCGTGATGCAATATCGCTGACTCCCTTTCCCTGTTATCCCTCTTTATCATGCTGAATATGGCAAAGAGGATAATAAACGGTGTTATCCAGAACAGGTAATCCTTTTGATATATTTCAGATTTGAATGACATTTACCAGAATATGCTACATAATTATTTGTTCCTCGCAGAAACCATCAAAATATTGAGAGAACTGTAATGCTCCCCCTGAAATTCACATACAAATTTCAGAAATCGCACTGCCAAAGTCAATCGCATTGGTCAAAGAAATCTGTGCCTTCATCAATGAAATACTGATGTTCATCCCACAACTAATTTTTATTGTTCTTTTACCACATCGATGCGGGCTAAAACAGGTAGTGTTTTTTTAGGTTCCACTTAGTATTGTTTCACGCAGTTCAGTAGTTACAGGGCTTTTACTGCCCTGACCACCATTACTCCGGTTGTTTAGCGACCGGAGGATTCTGAGATCACCTGACCATCGTCCGCCGCCATATATCAGAAGCATTGCAACCAGGATTGTAAGGGCATAATCGATCCTGTAAACCTGGGCGAACGACAGAAATCCTTTGTCAATAAGCACCGGAAGTTTGGCAGTGAAGTAAGCCGTTATCATGGTCGTCAGCAATGGTATGGCCGCAACCCTTGTAAAAAGGCCTGCAATCACCAGCAGTCCGCAAACTATTTCAAAAGTGCCAGTGAAGTAAGACCAGAACATCGGATGGCCGAACCCGATATCCTGGAAACAGGAAGGTACGAGAAGAGAAACAATGAGGTATTTCTAAATTCCTTCAGAGACAAATATCACGCCGGCGATCATCCTTACAAAGACAAGCTTGCCGTCATCGCTTGTCTGAAGGATCCTGGTCATTATGCCGGCCGCTGGTTTCATGAGTTCTTTTTTATTCAAACAAGGGAATAAAACAATTGTTCAGCGCGGACACGTGTAAAATTATTAAGACTAAATACTTATATTTACCCCTATGAAGAAACTCCTGTTAATCATATCAGCCGTTATCCTTCTTGCTTCATGCAACAGTGAGGTGTGTCCTGCTTACAGCGATTCTGCAAACAATGTGACTTCGTCGGCCTTTCAGAAAAAGTCGTATAGGGCCGACGGTATCAACAAGGTTTACAGGGATGCCTATTCTTACAGGAAGAAATAATCCAGATTATTGACCCGTAGCCGGTAATCGGTATTCGGTAATCAGAAGAAAATGTAACGGTTGTTACATTTTTACAGGAAGTTATAAATCCAACCCGGTCTTTCTCAATTTCTTTTCCAGACTTGTGACGCTCGTAAAAATCAGTGTGGTTTTATTTTTTACATATTGACTTTAACCGCACTAACACCAATTTTTGTTCTATGTACGTGAGAGCCTTACCATGGATACCTTAGAGGATATTCACCCCTCTGTCGAATTAATAATGAGTCATCTGGCATAATTAATGTAAAAGTGGATACTTCGACCAGGATGAGATCCCTCGCCTGAATGGTCCTTGATTACTCTTTTTCCGCGTTGATTGTCTTCCATAATGGTTATAGCCTCCATTATCCGATATCAACCGGCGAGGGATGACA
>DNOQ01000320.1 GCA_003501665.1 Bacteroidales bacterium
AAATCACCATCAGAGTAAAAAATCTTTTCATACAATTGTATTTTAATTAGTTTAAGATCAGGTTATTTTATCAAAGTTAAGAATTTTTTATGCAAAGTGTTTGACTTTCCGGTCCACTTTGCTAAATGATTGCCATTATAGAAGCTAAATATGTTTACTTCTCCTAAAATAAATCCTTTCCGAAGTATTTGATGGAAGGCGTGATTCAGGGGCATAGGGATTGCACGGCAGATGTTATAATCTGATACCTGAACCATAATAATATACCGGTCACTCTATTTAGCCATTAATCGGTTACTTTCGAAGGTTTCCAAAGAGAATATAAGGGGCTTCGCTATTCTTTTTATACTATCTTGGTTTTTTTGATCATTAAATACAAGTTTTTCAAATTAGAATATGTATTTTTGTATCTACAATGTATAAACATTAATAAAATGAAANNGATTGCCCAAAAGAATAGCCGAAGACACAGAGGTATCGGAAGGAATCAGCATGGAGATCAGGACTGAGAACGGTAAAATAATCCTTAGCCCTGTAAAAAAGGAACAAACCCTGGAACAATTGATAGAATTGATAACGCCTGAGAACTTGCATACAGAGTTTTCAACAGGCAAAAGAGTTGGTGGTGAGCTATGGTAAGATACGTTCCTGACAGGGGAGATTTGGTCTGGCTCGATTTTAATCCTCAGGCTGGACATGAGCAGGCAGGGAAAAGACCTGCTTTAACGATTTCTCCAAAAGCATATAATCAAAAGACTGGTCTTGGGTTATTTTGCCCAATAACAAGCCACCAGAAAAATTATCCTTTTGAGGTCGGAATAATCGGATCAAAGATTACAGGGGTTATCTTATCGGATCAGGTTAAAAGCCTGGACTGGAGGATAAGGAAAGCTGAGTTTATATCAAGAGCCAGTCAGTCTGAACTGGATAATGTCTTATCTTTGATTAAAACGTTAATTTGATTTTCGGCTATTAAGTATTATTGTGGGTAACCCAGTCGCCCTTACCAATTCCGCCGGAAAGATTAGCATTTTATTATTTATCTATAGATCTTGAGATTAACTCCGGTTTTATGTGGTCAATTTATACCGGCGGGAGGTGGTCAGGGTTACCGGTTCTTGCACCATAAGGTCATTTCTCCGGGGATCATCACCAGTTAAGTGGTTTTCACTTATTTCCGAATCCTGATGAATCAGACTTTCAGTTAACAGACAACCTGTATCAGTTTGTACAATGCAGCAGGATATTCACCGGTGATGTACCATCCGGTACTTCGGGTGGAAATAAGAAAGTAATATTCAACGATCTGCTGAATATCTGTATCCTTTCAGCATAACTTTTTGCTTTATTGCAAAATATGCATTTGCTCGTCATCCTGTAATATTTCCGCCCTTCCTCAAGGGCACAATTCACCGAATCGAAATTTCCGAGTAAGATCTCTTCTTTCCGATTCTGCAAAAAAGGACATCCTTCCCTGTGGATCAGATGTTTCCCGTCTGCCACGGGCCTCCTGTTGATATAATAATCAGCTGCCATAATCTTGTTTTCCTTTTAATTAATTACTACCGTTGATCCTCCGATCAGTCTCCTCCTGGTTATTACCGGATGGAAATATTTTATTGTTTAATCTTAATCAGGGTGAAATTGTTACCGGTGATTTTCAATAATTATTGCTTCTTTTTTATCCGCTTAACTAATAATCACACTTAATTTATTGTAAGCCTTTGTGTTACTTGTAGTATTTGAAAAGTTAATAGATACTGTACTAAATCTGATCATAATCCGGCTCCTGCCAACATGAAAATTTTATACTTGATTCCCAGGTACTTGTATTTTTTTTATAAAATGGGGGTTACAAATGAAAGCATATTCATATTAAACGGAAAAATGTTTCACTTAAATCCTTAAAATCATGAAAACAACAAACAGAAATGCAGCTGAAAAAAGAAATTGTAAAGTTCAGATTTTTGAATTACCTCAAAATTGCATTCTCAGTTCCGAGGAAATGAGATGTGTAAGAGGAGGTGATGGAGAAGGAACAGGAGGCGAACCAATCATTATCATCCCTCCAAAATCCGATTAAGAAAACAACAGAATTTGTCCATTCTTAGAAAAGCATTCATCCCTGTATGAGTGCTTTTTCTTTTAATTTCGCCATTTTGATTAATTTGCCCCTTGAAAAAGATCTTCATAAGTAATGAAAATTACCGGCAAAAAAGGAATATCAGGGATTGTAGTGATCATTACGTTATCTTTAAACGCCCTGATTTCGTTTGGGCAACCCGAAAACATTGATTCACTCTTTGATAAGTTTGCTGAGTATTATAAAATTGGCAATCTGCTAAATGCAGAACCAGTGCTCATAAGGATACTAAATTCTGACCGTACCATAGAAAAACCTCAACTTATCGCGGCTTATAATAACCTTGGCGTTGTAAATCAGATGCTTGGTAATTATGATAGGGCAATGGATTATTATAATCAGGCAGAATTACTTATAGCTGACAACAGACTATACCTAAATAACCTCGCCGACATTTATTCAAATAAGGGACATATTAACATTGTTAAAAAATCTTACGACCTTGCTGTCATATACTTCGAAAAGAGTATCAGAGTATATAACAGCCTTGATCTGCGCAATCGAAAAATCCTTTCATCCCTGGCTTCGACATATTTAAATACCGGGATTGCCGTCCTGGCCGCTAAAAATTATACTGAAGCCCTTGAATATTTCAATAAAAGTCTTGATATCAAGGGAAAATATAAATTATCTGGTACGGAGCTGGTATATCTTAATATTGCAAAGGCATATGCTGGTTCGGGATATCACAATAAAGCTGAAGAATATTACAAAAAGAGCATTGAAAGGTTCATTACATCATACGATGAAAACCACTACCGGCTGGCAGAGGTTTACTTCGACTACGGGCTTTTTCTTAATTCTGAAAAGAAATATGATGAGGCACTTTCAGCCCACAAAAAAGCGCTGTCCATATGCAGGGAAAACTACGGAAGAAAACATCCCCTGGTTGCCCTTGCATATAAACATCTTGGAGATCATTATTGTAATATGGCTGATTTCAGAACAGCGCTGGATAATTATCAGCAGTCGCTTATATCGGTGGTGACCGATTTCGATGATACGGACATATTTTCCAATCCTGACATAGATTCGGTGCTGTTCGATATAAGATTGCTGGATAATCTGAAAAGCAAAGCCGGAGCCCTTGAGATGCTTGCCGGAGAAAATAGTGACACCAATAGTCGAATCAGTATTTTAAACAAGAGTCTTGAGACAACGGAGCTTGCAATTGCTCTGATAGGCCGGATAAGGAACAATTATCTGACCGAAGAGAGCCGTTTCTACCTATCGGAAAATGAGAAGGAAACGTACCTGTCTGCAATAAATACGGCAGAGACTGTTTATTCACTGACCGGTGACAAACGGATCATCCATAAAATGTACAATATCGCAGTAAATGCCAAAGCTGCCCTTCTGAGGAATGAGATCACGGAAAATGAATTCTATTTTTCTTCCGGCATCCCCGATTCTGTGCTTGAACGGCGAAATATTACAGCATCGGACATAGCGGCATTTAATAAAATGATAATTGATGAATCAGTTAAACCGGATCCCGACAGTAATAAAATTTCATTGTGGAAGGATGAGGTTTTCGAATTGAACAGACGCATGGAAAAGATAAGCTCCGGGCGCTCGATCCGCTCACCCTCTCGCTGGGACACGCCCGCAACGCGATCGACACGGTCGAGGCGCTGCAGGCCGACATCGTGCAGGACGCCTTCACCTTCGCTGCCGACTACACCGCGGAGCGATGGGGGGCCTATGCGAGCGCCGCGGAAATCGACTAC
>DNOQ01000498.1 GCA_003501665.1 Bacteroidales bacterium
TACCCTGATTGCAGGTGTTGGAAAAACTCCCTCCGAAGTCGGCCCCACATTAAGCAGATAATTACCTCCTTTGCTGGCAATATCTGCCAGATTACGGATAATTGTCTGCGGAGATTTGTAATTTCTGTCAAAGAATGAGTATCCCCAGTGGTCAGGGATTGTCATACAAACCTCAAAAAAATCCTCACCAATTTTAGGAATAGTTTGTTCCGGTGTCCCATAATCACCCATATTATTACCGATACGATTATTAATTATACAATCAGGTTTATTTGTCCGGACTATTTTTAAAAGATTAAAGCTTTGTTCCTGTGATATACTTCCAGGAACATCAAACCACATAATTGCCGGGTTATAGTTTTTAACCAGTTCTTCAACCTGCTTGTATGATTTTTCGCGATAATAGATATCAGGTACTTTCTTACTCCGGTCAGGCCATTCCCAGAAATTATCCTTGTAATTGTCCTTACCCATCTGAGCAAGTGCATGGGGATGGAGCCAGTCCCAGTGCTGTGAATAATAAAATCCAAGTTTAATTCCGTATTTATCACATGCCTTGCGCAGCTGGAGAATAGGATCTTTTTTAAAAGCTGTCCCGTCAACAATGTTCAGCGGTGATACTTTGGAACCATACATGGCGAAACCATCAACATGTTTTGCTGTAATGACTATGTATTTCATTCCTGCGTTTTTTGCGGTCTGAACCCATTTGTCTGCATCAAACCTGACAGGATTAAAAGGCCTTGCCACCTTTTCGAGGTACTCGTAATATGGTATTTTTGCCTGTTCCATCACAAAACAGCTTTCACCATCATAACGTTGTCCTTTCCATTCATCAGAGGTCAGAGAGTATACTCCCCAGTGGATAAATAATCCAAACCTTGCTTCTTTCATCCATCTAAGACGTTCCTCCTTCGCGGCAGTATACTTTTCAATTTCCTCTTTTGAGATATTTTGCTGACAGAATGAGTCAGTAAATAAAGCCATGCAGAAAAAAGCTGCATAAAAATTTACTAATATCGCATTTGTTTTCATGTAGATCATTTATTGTTTTTAACGTGTAGATTCAAATGAATCGTTGAATTCAAGTGCCACGATCGGATTTTCAATTTTCTTAATAGATTCCGGCAAGTTAAGCCGGATAGTACCAAGACGATCCTGATAAAATCCTATTTTTATGGTATCTGAAAAGATTCCGGCAGACAGTACTCTGAAATTCATCGGGGGTAAGCTCAGTTCTTCATCTTTCAGTTCCCGTAGGAAGAGATAAACCTTATTACCTCTGAAAGTGCTTACTCCCCAGTCCTGATCGAAGAATGGTCCGCCATGTGTCCCGTACAGTGCCTCGCCATATTTGCTTATCCACTTACCTGCTTCCAGTAAATGAATTACATTATTATCAGGAATTTTTCCTTCCGGACTTGGCCCGACATTAAGCAGCAAGTTGGAATTATTGCCGGCGTTAATTACCAGCCGGTCGATTATCCATTGAGTCGAATTGGATGTTCCTCCGGGGCTGTATGACCAGTAAGGATTACCAAGCTTGGTTTCGCTTTCTGTGATCAGCCGGGGAATATATTTGGTATCTCTCAGCTCATTAGTAATAAAGTCAGGTTTAAATCCGGTTCTGTCATTGATGAGAATACCCGGCTGATTCCTCCTTATCATTTCCAGGGTTCTCTCATCTATCCATAGAGCTTTCATATTCCCGTCTCTCACCTGTGATGGTTTAATTGCATCAAACCAGATCAGATCTATCCGGCCATATTGTGTTGTGAGTTCCTCAAGCTGGTTAAACATGAAGTCCTGATATGATTTTTCTGCAGCCAGCTGCTCTTCTGTGCTCATAGCCAGTCCTTTAGAGTTCCTGCCGGTGAGTGCAATGCAGTAATCCTCGCGAACCCAGTCAGGTTCTGAATAATAGAACCCTAATCCCATTTCAGCATCATGAACTGCATCAGCAAACTGACGGATTATATCTGTTCGCCGGTTTAACTCGGTATCGGTAAATCCCGGATTCTGCTCCGCAACCCACTTACGGTATGCACCCTCAGTATTTGTAATCCTGAGATCAGAATATTTTGTGTCGAACATGCTGAAACCATCATGGTGACGAGTGGTTAAAACCATGTATTTCATGCCGGCCTCCCTGGCTATTTTTACCCATTCTTTTGGATTATATTTCACGGGGTTAAATAACTTGTAAGAATCATCGTACAAAACTGAATCAACAGTTCCCCCGTTGTGCCAGGCATCCGGTGGATCTCCGCTTCGCGACCAGCTTATTTCCCCTCCATAAATGCATGATGGAGCCCAGTGTATGAACATGCCGTAGCGTGAATCAGTAAACCATTTTATTTTTAAGGCTTTCTGTTCCGTATCTTTTAACGATGCCGGAGAATCCATACATCCACAAACCATAAATAACATATAAAGAATAAAAGCTATTGTTTTCTTTTTGCTCATGTTTCAATTTTCCTTTTTGTATTTTATAAATTTATTAATTTGAATTCAGATTGCATACATTTGATACACCTGATTTGGTTTTCAGGGTCTTGCAAAAAAGCGATATCATAACAGAGAATTATTCAAATATTATTGATCCGGGACACTGACAGGTGGATTAACCGGATAAGAAGATAACATTTCTTATTTTAAAGTTCCGCGGCCAGTTCAGAATGTTGTTCCGGTCTGAAGCTTTTTTATTTCAACGTATGGTGCACTGCATATCTCCTCTCCATGGATGTCGAAAAACCATGTTTCCAGTTCAACATCGCCTGCTGAAGGAAGAGAAAAAACAAAACTAACAACTTTATCATCCCGACCAACTACAGCTGTCTGTAACTTCTCTCCCAAACGTACTTTGGCACTGACGATTGGCAAGGCGACGCCAACCTGCGGTGTATCGTACCATAATCTTCGGTCGGGCAGATCCTCGGGATACGGATCAGTCAGTTCCTGCAAAGGCAATCCGGCCGTGATGGCAGCATCGGCTTCTGCCGGCCATCGCCTCAGGGAGATCTGATAATTCCCTGCGCTGACGGCATGGAGCCTCCATTTACCATGTACACCCACACCTTTTCGGACACAAGACTGAAGACATACATTGAAGTAACCTTTCCTGAGGAATTTGTGAGAAATGTAATCGAAACATGTCAGCGTTAACGGATCAGCTTTCGGGTCTCCAATGTGTGGGCATTCGTAAAGTCCAAGTGCCGGTTCAATATCGCGCCACCAGGTCTCATATTGCTCCTGCATCCTGGCTGCAATATAAGGATGATCTGCCAATACGTCAGTTTTTTGATAGGGATCGTTTTCGAGGTTATGAAGCTGCCAGCCATCCTTTCCACCTGTCAGACGCCAGTGCTGCCACAGAACTGTACCCTGCCCCTTTGCACCCCAACCCCACTGAACCACCAGCATGCGGTGACCAAGGTCCTGATCCTGTCCACGCAACAGTGGTGCCAGGCTGATGCCGTCAAATTTAACCTGCCGGGACATTCCGGTGCATGTAAGATCGAGAAGGGTCGGCAACAGATCCTGTATCTGGGTAAGACCTCCCACATCACCAGCCTGACGTAATTTCCCGGCGGGCCAGCGTATGAAGCATGTCTGGCGGTGTCCGCCCTCCAGCAGGCTACCTTTTGTACCTGACATTCCGGCATCGTAGATGGGTACACCCTGCACCCCGCCATTATCACTCATAAAGATCATAATCGTATTCTCACGAAGTCCCTCAGCCTTAAGGAATTTTTCCAGCCGGCCTATGTTCATGTCAAGGTTGGATACCATACCGAAATAGCTGTGTACATTTTCCGGCAAGGGCTGGCCTCTGAATTTGATTTTCATATAAGGTTTACGGTATTTGTTATCCACAAAGCAGGGATCGTGTACCGCCCCTGTGGGAATAAAAGCCAGGAACGGCATATCGTTCCTGTGGCACTCCCGCATAAAGCGCATAGCCTCGTCAAAGAAAATATCGGTGCAATACCCTTTGTATTGCTTCCAGACATCATTGTGCCAGTAGAAATCGTCGAAGCCATCACTGTCCCAATGGTCTGGTGTCTGCTGGATTGATGCCCCCCCAAAGCGTACTGACTCCTGAAATCCTCGGTCCCCGGGCCGGTGAGGGAATATATCTCCCAGATGCCATTTTCCAAACA
This sequence comes from Bacteroidales bacterium, assembly GCA_003501665.1. GTDB lineage: Bacteria > Bacteroidota > Bacteroidia > Bacteroidales > VadinHA17 > LD21. The sequence continues at coordinate 4,164 of DNOQ01000498.1, forward strand.
GGCCGGTACGGTAGCCGGTAGAACTGAAAATCTCAGCCATTGTTGGTATATCACGCCGCATAAACTCAAGCCCATAGCCCCATTGACATGCACGGTTACGCAGGTTATCGACCCCTGTCAGCAGTTGTGACCGTGTGGGAGTACTGATGCCAGACACATGGAATTCTGTAAGGCGAACCGCCTGGCTATGCAGATGGTCGAGGTTCGGGGTTCTAAGGACAGGATTACCGTGGCAGGAAAGGTCGCCGTACCCCTGATCATCGGTCAAAATGATAAGGATATTTGCACGTTTTGTTTCTCGTTCATTATCTGGTTCGGAGCGTTTATGTGCCTGAGAATCCAAAGGAGCCACTAACAAACTGAGCAATGGCACTAATGAGATCCTGTAAATTGTTGTGTTGAGCTGCTTACGGTCCATTTCATTCATTGTTAATTTGTTTGTGTTTTCTGATTTAACACCTTACATATAAACAAAATATATCACTTTATTTTAAATTTTTATTTACATTTTTAAGTAACATAAAAGGAATAAAAGCTATTGTTTGTTGCTTATGTTTCAATTTTCTTTTTATATTTTATAAATTTATTAATTTGAATTCAGATTGCATACATTTGATACACCTGATTTTTACAAAATCCATATTTATTATTAAATTTATTTTTTCTATAT
>DNOQ01000018.1 GCA_003501665.1 Bacteroidales bacterium
ATCAGGTTTCTTTTACAGAAAGGTGCAAAAGCTACTATTCCTCCTGATTTTGATTCAGACAATATTCCATTGCTTCTTGCAGCAAAATACCGCGATCTTGAAATTATTAAATTATTGTTGGATTTTAAGGCTGATCCGAATTCACGCGATATGTTTGGAAAGACAGCACTTCATGTTATGGGACTTGCTGTAGCTGTTCCTTATCAATACAAGAATGCCCCGGAGATAGCAAAATTGCTGATATCAAAAGGAGCCAGGGCTCTTAAGAGTGCCGATGGTGAAGGGGGGCCGAACGGTGAAACACCTCTGACATTAACAAAATCCCAGCTAAATATAATCCAGTCACCGGAAGCTTCGTACTGGAGAGATCTTCCTTTTTATAATGAACTTGTTAACAGCCTGAAAAGCCTGATTGATATTTATAGCAAATTATAATAAAAAACTATAAGTAATCAGATTATTACGTAACAGTTTTATCTTCTTATAAAAAACAATTATGAAGAAAACTATAAAGTGTCAGTTCATTCTACTGATTGCATTTCTTTTTATCAAATATCTTTCACTTGCCGGATCAAACCTGTATATTAAAAACAATATACCTGCAGAGGAAAAAACCGGCACTTCCCTGTCAGATGACATTCCCTCGAACACCGTGGGAAAGAATACAATATTTATTCTGACGACAAATGAAGGTGCCGACTGCGGATGTACTACCGTCGGTAACTTCGTGAATCCTGACAAAGGCTTTCCGCAAACAGTGAAAGCTGACTATACATCGCCAAAAGGGAAATATAAACTTTCTATTGGTGGATCCGGACCATATACCCTTTATGTTAAGCTTGTATCAAACAACATCACGGTCTATCAGACAACTGTACCTGGCGGCCAGTGGGGATTCAGCCCCGATGATGACCGGTTTCTGACTACATATCTAAGTTCAGGTATACAAATGTCCAGGCTGGTTGATTTATCGACAGCTCCTGCTACCCAGGTGTGGTCAAGCCAGGTTCTCACAGGTTCTTCACGACTTCAATTCAGCCCCAATGGCGACTATCTGATGTATAATGCAATTACTGCTCCTTCACATACAATGATAAATATTATTGATACAAGATCAGGACGGATAGTTTATCAGAATGAGTTCACATTTCAACCAATCCCGGATGACCCGGGTGAAACTCACGGAATGGTTACCTGGGGATTCAGTCCGGATCTTTCAAGCAGGACGTTTGTTTACGCATATGTCAGCGGCCAAAGCAATGTTAATTTTATAATGGTTAATCTTGAAACAAGACTTATTGTTAAGAGTACCACCATTACCTCTGGCTCTGCATATTGGCAATTCAGCCCTTGTGGCGATGTGTTAGGTATTGTACAGCAGAGCAGTCCGACACAAATTCTGGCTCAGCTTTATAAAACAGTGAGTATACAGACTATTCTCGCAGAACAGAGTCATACATTCATATCTCCTGTTGTTTTAAGTACAACCGGTTCATCGCATATCATTACAATCGGAGGAACTCAGTATACACTTGCAGATAACACAGCAGCCACCCCCTGCTCCAATGAATTTGTTTCCGTAACTGTTCCTGATACTCTGACAGGAGGTTTCAAGGGTACAGGCACAGTAAGGCTTAATAATCCGGCAACAGGATCTGCAGTAGTGGTTTCTTTATCCAGTAACCACCCGGAGTTGGCCTCAGTTCCATCGAGTGTCACTATCCCGATAGGAATTAAGACAAATACATTCACGATTCAGAGCAATGTTGTACAGTCGGACTCACCGGTGGTAATTACTGCAACAGGAAACTCTGTCACCAGAAAAGATACAATGATCCTGAGAGCTCTGAAGATAAAATCTCTGCAGCTTCCCGACACTGTCGCTGGTGGTTCAACTGTATATGGTGATGTTACACTCAACGATATTGCACCATCCGCGGGGATCCCTGTGACACTTGAATGTGACAAACCTTCTGTCGCACCCGTACAGACCGGATTCACAATTACCAGTGGAAATAAAACAAAGAATTTCGGTATTAAGACAAATCCTGTTATCGATTTTACCAGGGTAACCATTACGGCAAGAACAAGTAATTCAGAGAAGTCCAAAGTAATGATTATCAGGCCGCCATTCCTCGACTCCATAAGAATCTCACCATCAACCATCAAGGGAGGAAATCCTGTTACATTATTTATCTGGTTTAATGGTTATGCGCCTCTGGGAGACTCCCTCATTATTCTTTCATCCTCAAATCCTGATATCGCATCCCTGGCTGGTACAGCAATCATCAGGGTCAACGAGAAAAGCACATCCATACCAATTACGACAAAAGGAGTAGCTTCTGAAGTATCAGTAGCCTTCAACGCTTCCTATAGAGGAAAGACATTGACAAAATCGCTGGTTATCCGGCCTGCCGATCTCTCCTCGGTTCTTCGCAATCCCTGTGCAGTATGCGGAATGACAGGTGGAGGATCAACAGATATTACCATAAATCTCGACGGAGAAGCTCCTCCCGGAGGTGCAGTAATCAGTCTGTCCAGCAATAATACATCGCTTATTATACCTCCTCCTACAGCGACAGTTCCTGCCGGACTTCGAAGTATAATCGCTCCATTAAATACCTCTTCTGTGCCTGCTAACACGACTGTGAGAATAACGGCCCAATACAGATCGTCCATGATACCTGTTGATATTGTTCTTGGTGCAGCAGGAAAATACTCGGTCACGGACCTCGGGATTCCAACTGGATTCATATTCACAAACGGGATAGCGATCAATGACAGTAATGCCGTTCTTGTTCACGTCTACGGGGGAACTTCTCCTGAAAAGACATCATTCCTGTGGAGGAACGGTGTGAAAACTTATTTCCCTCTTCCGCCTTATTACCTTGGAGGTTATATAATGGCCGGAGATATCAACGATAATAGTCATGTAACCGGTGTTTATGGTACAGCTTCCCTGAACGAAAAAGCCATCCTCTGGATTGACGGAGTGACATCTTTGCTGCCAATATCAGCATATCGTTCATCGGGTTGGAAAATTAACGGATCCGACTGGATTATAGGTGAAATGGACGGACAGGAGGACGGACAGGACTTCCTTTTCAAGAATGGAAATATGTCCTCACTTTTAAATAGCATTCCCGGTGCAACCAGGATCCGATTGCAGGATATTAACAACAAAGGGCAGGTGATATTAACTGCCAATATTGATGCAGGAGCATTCTTTTGGGATAATGGAATAGTGTCGGAAATCAAATCAACTGTATCCGGATATTATACCGAAAGCCTCCATGCATTAAATGATTCCGGATTAGTTGTCGGTAATCTCAGGAGGAATAATCCATTGACTATTAATGCGTTTATCTGGCGGGACAGCATTATAAAAATACTTCCGTTACCGACCGGGTACAGGGACATTTACGCCAGGCATATTAATAATAAGAAAGATATCGTAGGTTACCTCATGAAGCAAACGGCAGGCGGGGGGTTTAGCTATCACGGTATGTTATATCATGATGGATCCGTTTATAATCTCAATGAATTGATACCGGATCCTGCCAGATGTACATTCAATGATGCAGCCGGGATAAATAACCATGGATTAATTATAGGAACGGGCATGATCAACGGCGAAACACGAGCAATGTTATTAGTCCCGCCGGATGATCTGCCTACAGGTATCAGACCGGAGAAAACTAAGGCAAATGTTCATCTGCTGGGACAAAATTTCCCGAATCCTTTTAAATCGAGCACAACAATTCCATACTTCTTACCGGAAGCTGTACATGTTCGCCTGACAATAATTGACATGATGGGAAGAGAGGTAAGAATCCTTACTGACGAAATGCAGCCTGCCGGAGACAGGTACGCAGAGTTCCGGGCAGAGAATCTGCCTGGAGGGATCTATTTTTATTGTCTGAAAGCCGGAATTTCTACTGAGGTAAAGAGGCTGCTGTTACTCAAATAAAGGGGTAACAGATCGTTTTAGAATATGTTTTCCGCACGAAAGCAGAATTTAACTTCGCCAATATGGCTTATATTACAACATTATTGGTGTAGCAAATATGGAAAGCTGAATACAGATTCCACAGAGATGAAAAAGATTTGACTCGTACTATTATTCTATGTAAATTTTATAGCTATTTCAAAGAAATCATGAAAAGGATTTCGATATAAAAATCAGAAGATATGAAATCAATAACCTGCACTCTTTTATTTGTGACTGTTGCTTCGATGATTAATCTTCAGGCACAGGACTACCTGATAACTTTTGCCGGAACTGGAGCAAGTACAGATGT
>DNOQ01000547.1 GCA_003501665.1 Bacteroidales bacterium
CTTTTTCAGAAAATCAAGAGACTCTTCAGGTCATTTAAGATTATTGATATTTATTGTTGGAATAAGTGCTTTTACAGCACTTTTTCCTGTTAAAGGGAGTGCCCAGGGCGATCTGCTCATAACACCCCGGAGGGTTGTATTTGAAGGATCAAAAAGGTCCATAGATCTTAACCTGGCCAATACCGGCAGAGATACTGCAACCTATGCAATATCCCTCATCCAGATAAGGATGAAGGAAGACGGTGGTTTTGAGACAATCACTGAACCTGATCCGGGACAGAGATTTGCAGACAGGTTCATTCGTTATTTCCCCAGAACAGTAACACTTGGTCCGAATGAAGCACAGATTGTAAAAGTCCAGCTTACCAGAACAGGTGAACTGCAGGATGGGGAGTACCGTTCTCATTTTTATTTCAGGGCTACGCGGAATAATACACCCCTGGGAGAAGAAAACAGACCGGTTGATACAACCACGATCTCAGTCAGGATTACACCGGTATTTGGCATCACCATCCCTATAATTGTCAGAAAAGGGGCATCTTCAGCGAGGATTACTTTATCAGATCTTAAATTTAATCTCATAAATGGATCTGAACCGGTAATTAATTTTGTATTCAACAGGTTCGGCAATATGTCGGTTTTCGGGGATATAACTGTAGATCATGTCTCCCCCCAGGGGAAAATAACACGCGTTGGCATCGCAAATGGGGTTGCGGTATATACGCCCAATACACTCAGGAAATTTCAGCTTGATCTCAATAAAGTCGGGGGAGTCGATTTTACTTCCGGTAAACTGCGCGTAATTTATTCTGCACCTACGGATGTAAAACCTGAAAAATATGCAGAAGCAGAACTTATACTGGCAAAATAATTTGTCCTGTAGTACAAAATTTTTCTTTTATTCCCGACAAAATGAAAACAGCAGAACTTTTCCGGCAAATTTCAGTATTGTCACTGGCTTTATTCTATTCTTTGGATTTATGCCTGGGCCAGAGCCAGACTTTTACTACAAGCGGGACTTTTACAGTCCCTCCCGGAGTTACAGCTATTACAGTTGAATGCTGGGGTGGTGGTGGCGCAGGAGGCGGAACCACTGCAAATAATGCACGAGGTGGCGGCGGCGGGGCAGGTGGAGCTTATGCGAAAAAAGCTTTATCAGTAACCCCCGGCACAAATTACACTGTCACTGTAGGAGCAGCAAGAACCGGAACCACATCAGCGGGCGGAACCGGAAATCCTTCATGGTTTGGTACCACCGGGACTGTTTATGCTGAAGGTGGTGCGGGCGGAGCAGCACCAAACGGAGGTACTGTAGCGGGAGGTACCGGTTCAGCGGCAAACAGCATTGGAGACATCGTTTATGCAGGAGGGAATGGCGCTAATGGAACCTCAACTGCAAGTGGCGGAGGTGGTGGTGGTTCCGGATCAACAGGTGACGGTGGTAATGCTTCGGGTACAACCGCCGGAAGCGGGACGGCTTTGAATGGTGGTACCGGAGGGACCGGATTAACTGCCGGAGGAAATGGAAATCCCGGCAATAACTATGGCGGCGGCGGTAGCGGGGGATATGTAAACAATAACACTAACAGAAGTGGAGGTAATGGCGCCCAGGGACTGGTAATCGTCTCTTACTGCCTGCCCCCTGCAATGGGCTATGATTATGAACGTAATATCACAATTGATCATACAAAAGTTGCCGGTGGTGAAAATCTTTACAATTTCCCGATGCTGGTTTCAATTACAGGTCAGAATTTCCTGAAAACCTCACCAACCGGTCAGATAACAAATTCAAACGGATACGATATTGTTTTTACCGACGAGTATTACAATAAACTCGATCATCAGATTGAATATTATAACGCTGCAAACGGAGATCTTATATCATGGGTCCGTATCCCGACTCTTTCCTGCTCAGCAAATACAGTAATTAAAATGCTATACGGGAATCAGCTGGTAACCACTGATCCTTCAGTTACTTCAGTATGGGACAGCCACTATAAGGGTGTATGGCACCTTAATAATAGTAACCTGAATGATTTCACATCCTATAACAAAGCAGCAACGCCATATAATAATCCAACTTATACCACAGGGATGATCCAGAACTCTCTGGAACTTAATGGATCTAATCAATATGCAACGGTTTTGAACGCCCCGAATACAAATTTCGCGGGGAACATAACTGTTTCGGCCTGGGTCAGTATGGATACCAGAAACCGTGACCAGAAGATCGCCGGTAACCAGAATAATTCAAGTGGTGGATATAAATTCGGAATATATACAAATAACAAAGTTGAATTTGAAATAAGAAATTCGGCAAACACACCGTCATTAAACCGCGACGTCTCCGGCGGAACAGTCTTAAACACCGGCCAGTGGTATTACCTTGCCGGAATAAGTTCAGATGTTCTCGATTCAATAAAAACATTTGTCAATGGGATCCCTGAAAGACCATTTAAAAAAACCGGAACCCTGGGAATAGCCTCGGATAATCTGACAATCGGGAAAGAGCCCTTTTTATCAGATTATTATTTCGATGGTAAGTTTGATGAACTCAGAATTTCTGATATTGTAAGATCGGATGGCTGGATGAGGACTGAATATAACAATCAGTCATCGCCTGCAACTTTTTATACACTTGATGATTCGGAAACAGTATTTAATCTTACTTCGGCAAGCATATGCGACAGTCCGATCACACTTACATTCGGTTATCCTGCAGGAGGCACATATTCGGGAAATCCGTATATTTCCGGGAATGTCTTTACACCACCTTCTGCCGGTACTTATACAATAACTTACACTTATGACGGAGGCTGTGGTCCTTCAAGCGTATCAAAGGAGATAATTATTACTGATGTTCCATCTGCCCCAACCGCTCCGGATAAGGAATATTGTTCAAGTCAGATAACATACCTTGAAGCGACATCAGGTGAAAATATCCGATGGTATAGTGGTGGTACCCTTGTCAGTACCGCGAATCCATTTTCTACAGGACAAAATGCTCCCGGCACATATAATTATGCAGTAACCCAGTCAATAAATGGGTGTGAAAGCCCGGCCACTGATGTGAGCCTGATAATATACGGGGGCATTACCATTACCGATCAGCCAACCGCTCTTATTATTTGTCCGGGTGATAATGCAATATTTTCCGTTACCGCTTCGGGTTATAACCCTACTTACCAGTGGCAGGAAGATGGTTCAAACATTTCTGACGGGGAAATTTACAGCGGAACAACAACCCGGACATTGACACTTATAAATCCCGGTGATTCCAGAGACGGGAAACAGTACAGATGTATAATTTCATCCTTTTGCGGGACCTCTCCGGTCAACAGCTCTGCAGCGCTTTTAACAATTAATCCGGGCTTTGACTGGACCGGGGCTGTGAGCTCCGACTGGAATGACCCGGGCAACTGGATTTGCGGTCATCTACCGGGCCAGACAAATCCGGTTCGTATAACCAGCGTAACAAACCAACCTGTACTTAGCACCGGAGCAACAGGAAGTGTGGGTAATCTTATTATTGACACCGGAGCTTCCCTGACAATCGACGGGAATACGATACAGATAACCGGGACAATTACGAATAACGGGATATTTGATGCTTCCGAAGGTACAATTGAATTAAATGGAACTGCTGCCCAATCTATAGAAAATGATATATTTAAAGATAATACAGTAAAGAATCTTATAATAAATAATAATCCGGGAGTTACGCTTCAGGATACGTTAAAGGTCTCAGGCATTGTAACTGTCAATAGCGGAAGCCTTAGCTCAGATGGACATTTGGTGCTACTTTCAAATTTAACACAAACAGCGCTTATAGATGGTTCAGGTACAGGTGAAGTTACCGGTAATGTGACTATGCAACGGTATCTTCCTTCGGGTTTCGGTTACAGATATTTCAGTTCACCTTTCCAGGATTCAAAGGTAAGCCAGTTTGGCGACGATATGGATCTTGGATCACCCTTCCCTTCTTTTTACAGGTACGATGAAAACAGAATGCTGGCAGGTTTACCTGCTTCGGGATGGGTTAAATATAACTATCCTGACAGTATTTTAAGACCCATGCATGGATATTCCGTCAATTTTGGTTCATCTTCATTGCCGGAAATTGCAGATGTAACGGGGATAGTGAATA
>DNOQ01000482.1 GCA_003501665.1 Bacteroidales bacterium
ACCATTGATGATCAGCCCCCTCTGGCTGGGATCAGTCATTAACAGTCTTAATGGCAACGATTACAAAAAGAATTAGCTGTTATAACTTTAACACTCATCATACATGTACAAAGCTTTCTTAACTGTTACATTCACTTTTAATTTTTTATTCTTATCCGGCCAGATAACTTTCGAAAATGACCTGCTGGTGATGGAAAACGAAGTATGCCGTCATTCTCTTAGTTTTGCCAGAGGCCGGATAATACCGGTGTCGGTCTTTTCAAAAGGCACAAATAATGAGATTCTGGCATCAGATACAGGATCTCCATGGTTCGAATTTGTTATCAACCGGAAGAAAATAACTTCATCAGATCCTTTGTGGAGGGTCAGAAATCATGAAATAAGAAGACTGAATAATGGTGGAAGTGAGGTTAAAATAATCGTCGGGGCGACAGCCGGGATCAGTGGACTTGAACTTGAAATATACAGACAGATCTTCCCTAATTCCACACTTATACGTGAAAAGATAATACTTAAGAACAGCAGCAGAAAGAAGCTGGCTTTGAACAAATTAAATGGCAATATTCATTTTATCTTTCCGCGTTATAATATAAACAGCAGTTCATTAACAGACAATCTGACCGAAACCAGGATTGCAACATTCGATAAGGAATTGATCAGTGATTTCAATCCTGACCTTACATGGGATGACCGGACGCGGAGCCTTAATCTGTCTCACTGCCATATGTTCCATCCCGAGATCCTGAGTCAGGTTGTTACTTCCGGTGATGATTTTATGCTAAAAGGACCTTTTGCAGTTTACAGCACGCAGAAATTCTCGTGGCTGATGACCTATGAACATGCATCACAGGATAAAAATTATGGAAGTGAATTTGGTAATGCAATAAAAAGAAACCTGACTGCCCAGGGAATTGATCTTCAACAGGGTGTAGAGGGAGCTTCAGGAATTGTTGAAGGTGAGGATGAATTCTGGTTCCTGGCTGTTGCCGGGTCGAAAAAAGAAACTTATGCCTTTAACAGCACACTTCCTGATCTGCATCACGGGAGTAAAGCATATTCGAAGGAGGAGATCCGCGACAGATACGGATATATGCTTCCTTTTTATGTTACCCGCGCAATGAAAGAGCTCAGGGAGTATAATCCTGATGTGGTTATTGAAATAGATCTGACGGAAAAAGAACGATGCATTATAGGGTTGATGCCCCTGCAGGAAGGCAAGCTCTTCTGGATGAACAACGGAGCATCGGCTTACAACGATTACAGTACCATACGAACAAAATCGATGAGAACTGTAATTAATGAATATGCAGGTATCATCCCGACAGAATTGTTCACTCAGGCGGTTTATCCTCACCAGATCAGACCTTATGATGCACAGCGGTATAATGTTAACACCACACTTATTGGTGGAAGAGGTTTCTGGGGTAACCTGAAAATGATGACCTCCGCACAAAGAAAAACAGCCGGTGAACTGGTGCTTAAAAGCAAGATGGTACTGCCTTATATTGCTGACCTGCCGTTACAGTTTAAAGGAAAAACCGGGGCCTCGCCTGAAATTTATAAGCACATAAACGAAAAATCCTGTGCAGGACAGGTAATTGCTTTCTCCGGATCGGCGCTGAATTATCCTTATACCCTGACTGCAAACACTGACAGTTGTCTGGCCGTTCTTAACCATGCTTATTCTGTCGATAATGAGAAAATCAACCTGCCTTTCCAGTTCACCAAACCTGATGATACCCGGGAAGCATTTATAATTCCCAATAAAGGAACCGGAATCAGTATAATTTCATCAACAGGATGGCTCGATAAAGCTGAGCTGAATTCAGTTGAGAATAAACTATTCATCAAGACTGGAACCGGAACCGAAATGATAATCAGGTTGCATGATAATTATAAAGATGTAACCTCAGGAGGGATTAAGCTTAAGGAGGTTTCATATCCTTTACCCGTAGGATATAAATGTTATGTCCTGAAGACAGAAAAAGCAGAAGAGATGGTTATAAGCTGGAATAAATACCAAAATGTAAAGAAATGATTTGAAAAGATGCAGAAGTAAGCCGGGATATTTCTGAATATGTCCTTCTCTGATATCGGGCATCCCGATCTGCCTGGGATCACTTTATTGTCAGGCACAGATTCGCTAATACTTTAATAAATCATTNNATTCCTTCTTCTGCCATTTTCAGGATATCTGCATCATCTGCAGCCTGCACATACGACTTAATATATTCTGCCCATTCAAGGTATTCCAGATATAGGCGCAAAGCATTCTCAATCAGCTTGTTCTTTGGTAATGACCTGGCTTTTTCATTTAACTGCCTTGACAGGTCTTCAGAAATCGTACTTGTGAATGTGACCATAATTCTTCAGTTAAAATATATATGTAAATATAAATATTATTTTTAAAATATAAGTATAAATAATAAATAAGGATTATATTTTTTATGCCGCAGATAATCGGCTCATTTACCCAAAACTAAATGTGCCGGGTGAAAATGCGGCCGTGATAAATACAAGGCATTTATATAACATGCATAATTTTATTAATGTTGACCTCATAACATGTTATTATATTGAAAAATTAAATAATTTGGTCAACATTCTGACCATAAGAAAGGGCAACAAAACATTAAAGTAAACTACCCGCATGTGAAAAAATCATTTATTAAAAGAACAAAGGATCAATTCACGACACGTCGTGAATTTGTTAAAGCTACTTGGAAGATAGCAGCCTTTTCGTCTCTTGCAGGAGGTGCAGTCCCCTATCTAAACGAAGTGGCTAATAAGGAACCGGATGAAACATTCACCGGGAAATCAGAAAAATCTCTTACCCCGATCAGACCTGATGAGGACATCAAAGTTACCAGGATCGAGACATTCGTGCTTAAGAATTCCTGGGTATTTGTTAAGATCTCAACTGACGCCGGTATCACAGGTTGGGGTGAAATGCTCAAGGATGATGCAAAAGCCTGTGCTGCAGGCGCACTGGAGGTCGGTAACTATCTTATTGGTAAAGATCCGAGACAAGTGGTTCATCACTGGCAGGC
>DNOQ01000286.1 GCA_003501665.1 Bacteroidales bacterium
GGAAAGTAATAATATGTCAATCTATAATAGCGCTCCATAATGGTGTGACTATGTCGGAAGTATGCAGGGTTCTTGGTGTAACCCGTGAAGGCGTCAGGCTTTGGAAAGAAAAGTTACGCACAAAGGGTCTGGAAGGTGTTCTCATGGCAGGCAAGGTGGGCAAACGTTCCCGTTTAACCCCCGAAAAAATTAAGGAGTTTAGACAGATCTTAAAAAAGTCACCAAAACTCCAGGGAATAGAAGGTGAAAAATGGACAGGGCTTAAAGTAAAATACCTGGCTTCCCAAAAATGGGGGCTGACCATTGGTTTGAGAACTGCTCAGCAATGGCTCTCAAAGAATAAATAAATTTTCATGCGTTTGCCCTGGACAGAAAACCACATTCAAGAGAGGCGGCAATAATTTTTACTCTTATTGAGAATAAGAAGGTCAAAGGTTATGTTTCATCCTTAACATTTAGCAACCTGTATTACGTCCTTAGAAAATTTGAGCCTCATACTAAGGTTATATCCAAACTGGACAGTATTTCCAAAATGGTGATCATTCTTAAAGTCGATCAGCAGACAGTAAAAGATGCAATCGCATCAGGATTTCAGGACTTTGAGGATAGTATTCAATACTATTGTGCGCTTGATAACAAAAAAATTGATGTTCTGATAACAAGAAATACAAAAGACTATAAAAATTCAGAAATCCCGGTTATGACTCCTTCTGATTATTTAAAAATGGTCAGCATCTGACACAGTCATAAAATTACCAGGGTTGTCACATTTACACTGACAGTACCTCAGTTGCGGCTTTTCTGCCGATGGTGTCCACTGCGATAATTTTGAATTTTTTACCTGTGGAGACCTGAAAACTGAAAGGATCTCTGGAAATCTGGGGAATATGCTTTACTGATCCGATAATATTGCATCCGCTTTCTATTTCATAATGTGAAACCGGTTCATTCCCCGCATAGCTGGTATCCCATGATATTCTTATTCCATCTGATCTGGTGAGTTTCGCATTTCCGGGAGGAGTAAGGCCTCTGTCAGGAAGCTGAAAATAATTAGTTTCACCATTATGTGCACGTGCACCTATATTTTCAAGTTCACGTCTTTCATTTTCACTCAGTGCATCAGGTGCAATCTGTGCGGCATAATAATTCTGTACAAGCTGACATTTTAAAGGATTATCATCAATCTGGCCGGTACCTATTATCAGGGTATGTACGCCAGGAGTTGTAAGTACATATTCGATAAGAGGCTTGCTTGGAACCGATTCAGTTCCAATAATTCTGACAACATGTTCGGGTTTGTTTGACCATGCCGGTTCTTTGGTATACATTGCTCCGTCAGAAAATACCTTCATTGCAATAATCCCTATATTCTTTGCCTGTGCCACGGGGATCACATTGTATTGCATATTAAGGTAACGTCTGTCATTAACATTGATAGCAACCAGCATGCCTTCCAGAAGGTCCCATTTGTCGCGCTGTATCATATCGATCATTACAGGTGCGCTGTAATGTCCTGAAAATCCAAGGTGTCTGACCAGCTTTTCATTTTTAGGATTCAGTCCGGTAATGTTAGTGCCATCCCTGTAGTCGCGAAGAGCAACCAGGGCACCAAAATTATCATTTACATCAAGTGGTGTTTCAAGGCCTTTATACACCACATCAACCTCTTCAGGATTATTAAGATTATGAATGAGCATCATGTTGACGTATGCACCTTCAGGGTAGGTCCCGTCATCGTTTCCAAACATCTGGGAAAGCGAGCGTTTCAGATCAGCCACCGCACCCTCTCCGTGATTCCCGTCAGTGCTGTTCCGGACCTTGTCCAGCTTTGGATAACCTCCTTTAGCCCAGCGAACCATGGTTTTTGTAGTCAGAAAAATATTGTCTCTCAGTTCCTTATTGTAACCTTTCTGTCCCGGGATGAGATTAAGTTTCCTGAAGGCTTTTCCATAATTCACCTGGCTCGGACCATAGGCATTTGAGGTGTCATAATAATTAATCCCGATATCAAAGGCTTTCAGTATGATATCAACAGGCTCAATCCCCACGGGAGTCCACTGAAGTGAACTTTGTCCTCCGAGGCCGATTGTTGTAACATCAAAATTGATCTTTCCAAAACGGCGTTTCATTGGAGAAGGAATCGACGTTGAAGTGCAGGAAAGGGCAGGCATCAATGAAAAACCGGCAGCTGCTGCTGCTGAAAGTCTCATAAATTCGCGTCGCGAAAGTCCGAATTTATTTTTACTCTGAGTCATCACAGAATATATTAATATGGGTTTAAGAATTAAATACAAATATAATAAAGATATCCAAAATTGGCACTGTAGGTTATTTGGGATCCGGAATATACACAGAAGGAATCTTCTTCAGCCATTTTGCCAGAAAGGTCATAGCCGATCCTTGGAACCAGAGCAGTTATCAGACCGATACTGTTCAGTACCATTGATCTGCACCGTTTGCGGTTGAACCCATATTGACTTCCAGGAATAACCTGGCATTATTTTGTTTATGATCTGAAACAGGTCAGCACAGGTATTCCTGAAGGTGTTAATATAATCAGATCTTATTTAGCCGGGTTTCTTCTGATTGTATAAAACTTCACACGGAGTTATTAATCTATTCTTGACCATTGTAAAGGTGCTGAAGTGGATACCTGAACAAGGGTCATGTTATTTTCATCGGTAGAATAAACCGCTTTGGGCGGTATCCTGCTCCTGCCTTTAACCTGATCTGAGAATTTCAATCCCAGACAAAACGCCAGTTGCCGTCCGGCTGTTTTTTCCATACGGTATGAAAGATACCGTATGATTCTGTAATCCTGCCTGTACTGTCAGGAACCATATGAGTGTATTTCCCCCAGGTATATCCGAGGTCTCCTGATACATCTGCATGATTTGGAGCCCATAGCAGCCTGGTCCCGGGTTTCAGGTTCTTAAGATAATAATCCCTTATTGCTTCTTTTCCTCTTATCAGCTTACCGCCGCGTAGGATAACGGCACTGTCGGCAGCAAAATAGTAAAACGCTTCAGCAATACCACGTTCGCCAGCCATTTCAACGAATTCAAGCTCGGTGCTTATTATGCTTTGCCTGTCTTTGCCTGTCTTCGTTCCGCAGGAGATAGTTATCAGTGAAACAGTAAGTGTGATTAAAAGGATTGTTGAAAATCTCATGGTTAATATAGTTTCAGAAAGCTTAAAAATAATTAATAATTATCAGTTGGTTAAGGAGCTCCTTATGTAATATGAATGAAAAATGCTCAGAATCTTTGCTGAACATAGATAAACACGCTATTTTTGACAGAAATCCATTTGTATCCTTCCTGCCTGCCTGCCATCGGGCAGGGCAAAATATTGACCACCCACAAAGAGTATCACTAAGGTCCCGATAGCTATCGGGATCAAAAAGTAACACAAAGGTATACACTAAATTATATACATTATTATGATTACCGGCATGCTGATCCCGCCGCCAGCCAGTGTTAATGTAGGGGGAACTTATTTGTTTATAGACCAGTTAATCATAGTTGTTATTGTTATCAAAATATTCCTTAAGTTTACGGTTACACCCAATAACTGGGGAGCATGCCTGATGATAAAGAGTTAAAATACATTCAGATGAAGTTACTTATAAGATTTCAGTTTTTATACCTGTATATGGGCGTTATGATTTGCGTTTCCTGTACAAACAGGAATTCCGGTTACGGCCCTGATATTTATGTACCCGATACTACATTTAAAGTGGTCGGATATCTTTCGACAGGGAATTTTAACAAGCTTGATTTACTTGAGCTTGACAAACTGACTTACCTCAATCTGGCATTTGCCAACCCGGATGCTGAAGGTAATCTTAAGGCCGACCGCAATGCCGATATCAGACCGGTTGTTGAAAGAGGACATGAATTAAACCTTAAGGTATTCATATCACTTGCAGGAGGGGGCAGACCAGACACTGTTATCTGGAAATCATTGTTATTGCCGGAGAACAGGTCAGCATTCATTAAAAAGATACTGGATTATACAGAAGTTTATAAGCTCGACGGTGTTGATGTCGATATTGAATGGAATCTTTTACCTTATCTGGGGGATACCTATAGTCCGTTTGTTACTGAATTGAGGGACGCACTTCACTCCAGAGGTAAAGGGATCACTTCGGCACTTGGAGCTACAGGTCTGCATAAAGCTGTAGGGAAGGAAGCCCTTGAAGCATATGATTTTATAAATGTGATGGTTTATGATAAAACCGGAATCTGGCGACCGGATGATATTGGTCCGCATTCACCTTATTCCTATGCAGAAGAAGCAATCAGATTTTGGACGGAAGAAAGGAAAATTCCGGCTGACCGGATAATACTCGGCGTGCCGTTTTATGGATTTGACTTCACACCTCCGGCCAGGTATATTTCCTATAAAGCAATAATAGAGGAAAACACCTCCTTTGCCTACCAGGATTCAGTCGGCAGGAAATATTATTATAACGGCATCCCCACAATTGTAAAAAAGACCCGGCTGGCAAAAAACAAGCTCGGAGGAATTATGATCTGGGAAATTGCCTCAGATGCAGAGGGTGATCTTTCACTTATGCGTGCCATACACCAGACTCTTGAAGCCGGGGATTGTGAGGTGATCACATTTTTCAGGGATGAGGACGGGGACGGATACGGGGATATAGCCAAACCTTATCAGGCATGCAGTGCACCACAAGGTTATGTGACCAATATGAATGACAAGGATGATACTAATCCGAAAGTTCATTAGTTATCACTCGGGACCAGAATATCTTTTGAAATTACCAGAATAGCCGGTTTCGTGTTTTTCTATACTAAATCAGACTTTAACCATACGATTCAACTGTGCGCTGAACAATTATATAAAATACAATGATACAGGTAATAGATTTGAACTTTACCTATAAAAAAACGAAAAAGCAGGCTATTCGTCAAATGAATTTTAACATTCGTGAAGGTGAAGTATTTGGATTTCTCGGACCAAATGGTGCCGGAAAAACAACTACACAACGGCTTATAATAGGGTTGCTGAGAAATTACACGGGGCAGATTGAAGTTCTGGGAAAGGAAAGAAATCAGTGGAGTAAGGAATTTTATGAGCAAATCGGTGTGGCTTTCGATTTTCCGAATCTCTATTTAAAATTAACGGCAAAAGAAAACCTGCAACTCATAGGTGCTTATTACAAGACTGAGATTGAAAATCCGGAAAAACTGCTTGACCGTGTCGGACTCTTGCCTGATAAAGATGTGCGTGCAGAGAGTTTTTCGAAAGGAATGAAAATGAGATTGAATTTTATCCGTTCCATTATGCATCAACCCAGATTGATGTTCTTTGATGAACCTACTGCAGGTCTCGACCCCGTAAATGCTCACATTATAAAAGAAATAATCCTGGAACAAAAATCTGCGGGTAAAACAGTTTTTCTCACAACCCATAACATGACGGTTGCTGAACAGCTTTGCGACAGGGTAGCCTTTATTGTTGAGGGACAAATTGTGGTTACCGGTTCACCGAAGGACTTGATGATTGAACACGGTAAACGCAGGATAAAGGTGGAATATAAACTTGACGGCAAATTGATTGAGACAGAATTTGAAATGGATCATCTTGCCGAAAACAAACAGTTTACAGATATCCTGAAAAATACTGATATAAGAACTATTCACAGCTGTGAGGCAACCCTGGAGGATATTTTTATCAAATTAACAGGGAGGAATCTGCTATGAGGTTTCTGCATGCAATTTGGGTGGATATCCGTTTTCAGTTGAAACAGGGATTCTATCTTGTATATGTTCTGATTACCATCATATACTTAATCCTGCTATCCTTTTTACCAGAGGATGTGTTGTCCATTGCATTGCCGCTTGTTGTTTTTTCTGATCCTTCTGTGCTGGGATTATTTTTTATCGGCGGAATTATTATGCTCGAAAAAGTGCAGGGAGTATTATCGGTTCTGGTGGTTTCACCACTGCGGACAATTGAATACCTGCTTTCAAAAGTTGTTTCACTGGCACTGGTATCTGTATTGGCAGCCTTTGCCATTACGGGTTTCAGTAATTACAGCAACGTGAACTGGCTGTTACTGTTTTTATCGACTGTACTGACATCGGGCATTTTTACTCTGTGCGGGATCATGATCAATGCCGGATGTCAGACAGTGAATCAGTACATGATAAAGACCATTCCTTATATGCTGTTATTCGTTTTACCCTGTGTCTCACTGGTAGGATTTCCGTATTCATGGGTATTCACAATTGTCCCGAGTGTTGCAGCTTTACGATTGATGCTGGGTGCTTATACGGGAATACCCTTTTATGAGGCGGTTGCATTGATAATTTATTTAATCGGAATCAATTATTTGTTTCTGCGATGGACAATACGTGTTTTTGAAAACGAAATTATTTATCAGGAGTAGATTATTATGCTGCAGATTACTCATTTAAGAAGCGATTTTAAGCAAATCATGCGTGACCCAATCATGGCTGTTTTGTTTTTTGCGCCCCTGTTCCTGATCATAGTATTCAAGTTGATGGTCCTTCTTCTGATTCCATTCCTCCTTGCCCGTACCGGATTTGATGTTTCTCCCTGGCTGTTTTATTTATTTGTTTTTGTTATAATGATGTGTGGAGCCATGTTGGGGATTGTTACAGGATTTATGATGATAGATGAACGGGATGGAAACATAAGCGAACTGATGTCTGTTACTCCTTTGGGAAGAGGAGGCTATTTATTTAACAGACTTCTGTTTGCTGCAGTTTCAACTTTTTTTTATGGCGTCCTCAGTTATTATGTGCTGGATGTCGTGGAATTGCCAATTATTGCAGTACTGTTTGTGTCTTTGTTATCATCAAATTATTCCATTATAATCGGCTTGCTTATCTTCTCTTTTGCTGATGATAAAGTCAAAGGACTCACTTTTGCCAAAGCGATAAATGCATTAAGTTTGTTTGCTTTTACCGATTTGCTTTCACTAAGGTGGCTTACAGTATTGTCATGGTTCTTCCCTCCGTACTGGATCACAACGGTTGTTCAGGATCCTCATTTTTTTCTGGTTTATGGATTGGCACTGGTTGTTAATATCGGGTGGTTGGGGCTATTACTCAGACATTACTGGAAGAAAGAATCCTGATGTAATTATACACCAATGCAGGCCTGATTGCACGATAGAAGATTTTCTCAAATAATATAGATCTTTTCATGAAACATACGTATATTTGTAAAATAAATCATACGTAATATGGATACTAAGTTAACATTAAGCGTAAACAGAGATATTGCTCGCAGAGCAAAAGTTTATGCCAAAAATACAGGCAGAAGCCTTTCAGACCTGGTTGAAAACTATCTCAAACTTTTAATAAAAGATATTCCAATTGAGCAAACAGAATTCTCCCCCAGAGTAAAATCACTTCTCGGTAGTGTTTCTTTACCTGATGACTTTGATTATAAAAAGGAACTGTCGGATGCATTAACAAAAAAATACCTCTGACATGACTGATTTATTTATTGATACCGACGTTATTATTGACTTTCTGATCGACAGAAAACCAGGGCAAACGCATAATATAAATTC
>DNOQ01000563.1 GCA_003501665.1 Bacteroidales bacterium
AAACTGTTATAATATAAGCCCTCCGAGAGCGGCACCGATCAGACCTGACTGAGGAACTTCTGTAAACTCTACATAACGTTTCCTTTCTCCGCAGAGAAAACTGTTGAAAAATCCTTCAAACATGTTTCTTAAATTATGCATTTTATAAAAAGTAGTCCCTTCAACAGTTATCAGAACAGGACTGTTCAGGGATTTCCCTTTACCAGTCCTGAGTAAAACTGCAGCAAGATTGCCGGCTACCAGTTTAGCCGCACGTTCAATCAATGCATTAATGATCTCTGAACACCTGCCTGCATCTCTGTTATCTGTGAAACATTTCCGGAGAGGATTAGATTCCGGAAATGGATTGATGACAAAATCATTTGTATCGTTCGTTGACAGATCATTCATTCCTGCAAGTTGTTCTGCTGTTTCAACCGGAAATACTCCTGCTCTGGCGGCTGCCATCAGGACTGTAAGACACAACCCTCCGAAATATCCTCCCGAGAACATTTTTTCAAATATATAGTTACCCGGATCGAAGGTGGAATTATCAAAAATGATATCCAGGTTTGTTCGCGGTGGCTTCTTAAAATTACCCGATTCAACATTGATTATCTGGCTTTTCAGGGGATCAAGATACCTGTTTTTAACAATTTTGGTGTTTTGTTCTATGTAACAGGTATTGGTACCTGTACCAAGAATATAACCTATGAATGAATCATAACTTTTATTCATGGAAACAGATCTACCTGCCAGAAGCGCGGCAACTGTATCATTAAGAATTACAACAGGTTTATCAGGTGTTCCTAGTGTTTCCAGAAGGTTTTTACCAACCAGCTGGCCAACCACTTCCGGGGCTTTAACTTCTTTGCAGAACTGAATCAGCCTGCCATCGCGGCTGGGCAGAATTTCAGTGGGATATGAGAAGCAAAATCCTATTCTTTCCGCTCTGTCAGCCAGAGGTTTGACATATTCCGCGATCGTACTGAAGAACTCCTTTGCAGATATTTCCTTTTCAAGTCCCGGCATCCGGCGGCTGACAAAGTCCCCGGATTCGATTTCTCCGGATCTTCTGAACCTGATAAGGGAAGCCCTGAAATTCGTTCCACCTGCGTCTATTGCCAGTACCGGCACTTCCCTGAGGAAGTCATTTTCGGCTTCAATATATGTGGGGATCATTCTTAATGCTCCTTCCGTACCAGAGAGGCCTTCTGTCATGTCTTCCATAAAGATTTCCACCAGGTTATCCAAATCCAAATCGGAAGCCCTCATTTTATGATACTTCAGGAATTCATCAGTTTTATTCATCGGATCTTATAATAAAAGGATTTACCCCTTTTGTTATTTACCGAAACGTTTTGCAGCCTCCTCCAGTATTGATTCAGTTGCTGTGGCCCCGGAACGTGTTGCACCTGCTTCTCTCATACTCAGAAGATCATCCAATGTTCTTACTCCGCCTGCGCACTTTACCTTTACCTGTGGTCCGGAATATTTCCTCATAAGTTCCACATCCGGTATTGTAGCTCCTTTATAATTATAGCCGCCCCCCGGTAGTTTCACAAAGCCATAACCGGTAGATGTTTTTACAAAATCAGCCCCTGCCCGGGTACATATCTCACACAACCTTATCTTATCCTCATCACGGGTGATATAATCAGTTTCAAATATCACTTTCACGATCGCATTATTGCTGTGACATACATCAGCAATGGTTTTGATCTCATCTTCAACATATTCCCAGTCACCTCCAAGAGCTTTCCCGATATTTATCACCATATCTATTTCAACCGCTCCTTCTTTGCAGGCCATTTGCGCTTCAAAAACCTTCACTCCCGTTGAGCTGTTACCATGGGGAAATCCGATAACACAACCAACAAGCACATCAGATCCTTTCAGTATCTCTGCAGCTTGTGTCACTGCATAGGGTTTAACACAAACCGATGCAACATTGTACTTTTTTGCAACCTCACATTCCCTCATCAGGTCATCATCCGTCATTGTAGGGTGCAGGATCGAGTGGTCGATCATTTTTGCAAGTTCTTCTAACAAGGTCATATATTTTACAATTCCATATATATTAAACATTTAGGCTTAGTTATACCAGTGGCTATTCCTGGAACGCGATGAATCGTTTCAGCATCATTTTTGCAGATTCATTTCTTCTCAATATTACAAAATTCAGCCAAAATTAAAGGGGCAAGGAATTAATCTGTAAGATAAATTTTATTTCTTTCCATTGAATATGCCACAACAGTTAAATGCAATTTGATACTTTTATCATAAATAATCCTGAATAAAATGAAAAAATCCAGCTTTCTGCTTTAATTTCTGCTTTGTCGATGTTCAGGCCGGTACTCTTTTTTCTGACACTCTGATTCTTAAAGCAGGTGAATGCATTCCACTTGCAGCGGGAGACGATGACATGAGGCCATTTATCTGGACAACAGGCAATCAGGATATTGCAAATATTGAATCCGTTTTCGGAAAGCCGACAGTGTGCGGAGTGTTCGAGGGGATAACTTATGTTTCCGGAAGCACAATAAACGGAGAAGGTCAGCACAAGCGTATTATAAGGGTAATCCCGGATTCAGCATCTTATAAAGCCGGTACACGGCCAAAGCCTCCATACAGGAATTCTGTTGATGCTGATATTGAAGAAATTCTCCTGGAAGTTACGAATGGTTACACCGATGTAAACATAGATACAAAACTTGATATATCAGAAAATAAACGTTATCTGGTTTACAGAAACACCGGCAAGCCTTTCCTGTTCCTTAGTCAGACACTCTGGAGTTTTCCATGGAAAGAATTCAAAGGCGCACATGAATGTACTATCACGTTATTATTATTCATGTTTATTTTTTATCTTGTTGGTCTGGTTTTAATCACAATGGTCACTGCATGACCCTGATTAAGAACTATTTCAGAATTTCCACCGACGATATGAACGGGATGATCAAATCATATCTCGGCGAGGGATCTATAACAGATGACCCTTACGATATGGACAGAGGAATTGCTGTACGCGAGATAGCTGATCTGCAAACACTTATGAAATTCCTGTGCAAAAATGGCTTTGAACATCATGTAGCTATGGGACGTGGTCATGTTGCCGGAATTATGGAAGAAGCTGTCGTTAACTACATGAGATGTGGATTATACCGGCATAAATAATTACTCATTTTAAAATGGAACTGCCTGCTCATGAGAAACAAGGTCTCATATAAACTTAATGTAAAGGAGATTGGGAAAAATCCGTCATGCATCATAAAACATGACAGATTCAAACTGGACCTCTTTCATAACGAAGAGGATCCCCCTTCGGCAAACAGGGTGAAGATATCAAATGGCATACTTGATATCGAAATGCTTCCATCAAAAGGATTTTCCCTCGGGCAGGCATGGATAAAAGGCAGACCTTTATTCTGGGATGCGCCAATATACCTGCCCGATACTGAAACATTAGACCTCTGGTCTGATGAGATCTGCATTAACGGAATACCTGCTCCGGGGTTTACTTTCCTTAAAACACTGACAGGCGGAGTGGAAATGTATGGTTTAAATAACTGGGGAATGCCGGTGAGGAAACAAAGGAAACTCTATCTGCTGCACGGTGAAACATCAAATGTTCCGGTTAGTGAGATAATTTTTACTCCTGATGGCAATCAATGCACGATTGAAGCATCTTTTACTTACCGTACCTTTGAAGGCGACTCTGATAAGCCATGGTATGAGAGGGGAAACCCAATATTCAGGATAATAAAAAAGCTTATAATGTTTGAAAATTCCACGGTTATCAGGCTGAAGGATATCATTGAAAACATAAGCGGACAGATACAGACGCCTGA
Organism: Bacteroidales bacterium; assembly: GCA_003501665.1. Taxonomy (GTDB): domain Bacteria; phylum Bacteroidota; class Bacteroidia; order Bacteroidales; family VadinHA17; genus LD21. Next base: position 3,831 of record DNOQ01000563.1, read on the forward strand.
CTGGGGTTATCACATAACGTTCAGACCGGAAGAAGGAGCAAGGTACCTTGTGCCATCGGGACATGCCGGGGTTCGTGGCGGGGGACAATTGCCGGATGACATTGAAACATGGCATGAAGCCGCTGATAAGAATGTAAGGACCGAAACCGGTATCATTCACAAGGGGCTCGCGATAACTAAACCATCCGGCGAAGAAGAAACAACATCTCTCCTGTTGTATCCTGATAAAACCGGTATTGCGGTGTCGGTTCCTCCCACGCCTTACTTCCAGACCTGGTTCTGCTGCGGAGGTAAAGGCTCAAAAGAGTTCACATTCAGGAACGGAGAGTCGCTGTTAAAGAAGAACTGGGATGGAATGGGTATTGAGATCGGCTCCGGCCCTCTTGACCATGATGGCAATATTGATAAAAGCGTTAAATATGAGCCGGTTCTGGAACCCGGAAAAATAAAGGAGATCAACATCGGAATATCATTCCCGGAGGGTGATGAATTGACATCACTCAGAAAGAAAATTGAAAGAGTGACTGCCGGCAGAAAATCAAACGGACAGGATTACCCGGGATAAATCCTTTCCGGAGGGTTCCTGCACTTTGGGCGTTCTATTTGTTTGTAT
>DNOQ01000426.1:0-10734 GCA_003501665.1 Bacteroidales bacterium
TTGTCTCCGTTATCACCGATTATCTGATCTATCCCGGTAACAACTGAAACAAGATGCAGGACTTCATTCCCGCTTAATGTCACCTCAGTGCCCTGAGTTATGTTCTCGACTTTAACAGATTCAACAGTTGTAGTAGCTCCTGTACCATTAAAATTTATCAGATAGTCCTGTGACTGAATAAACCTGATTGAGAAAAATATGAAAACCAACAGTGTACAGATCTTTTTTTTCATAAGAATATGTATTGAGTTTAAGTAAGATTATCCATTCAGGAGACTTTCCTTTAACAGAAGGTATTCTTAATAATTACACTAATATAATACTTCCTTCAGTTGCAGCCATATGAATTTGATAGACTTTTTTAAAATTTTGATCAATAATCATATTTTAAGAATGTAAATGGAGAAAAATCACAGGACAGATTATTCCATATTTTTTAAACCATCTTCCAGTTTACAGATTCTCTCTAAATCGCTGATCAATTCAAGGTTAGATATTTCAAACCCCTTGTCTGCAAAGAAAAAGCCCTTGCCGCGAAACGGTGAGGGATTTTTCTTTGTTAAGCTCCCCCCTGAGGATCAAGCCGAGTGAAACGAGGCTTAATCCTCCATACTTTTCAACCCAAATCGCTCAGAGAATCATGAACACAGCGGGCAATCCTGCCTTCATCGACCTCTCCCTAAATCCCTCTCCCGGGGGGAGAGGGACTTACACATAAGGGTATATAGAATATTTCTGTAATATATCAGGAGGCAGACTGAGCTTTTTAGAATTACCGCAAGCTGCAGCATCACTTTCAGGAGTTGAACTCACCATTCTATATGTTGCCACCTTCATCGGTGGTAATACTTTGATTGAGACCCGGATGGAAGTCTATTCAGCAATTATCATGATTAGTTATTTTATTTTGTATACCATTAGTGCATCGCCATGCCTGATATAAAGCCTACCCTTATTAATTACAGGGTGTGCCCAGTGCTGGTCTGAGCCAAGAGGTACTTTAAAACTGCTTAATACAGTAAATGATGAAGGATCCGCCGAAATCAATGCCATATCTCCTTTCTCACTATAACAATACATTTTCCCATCTGCCATTATAATATTCCCATCCCAGAATTTATTGGAAGAATACAGAATCTTACCTGTTGCGGTATTGATACAGCACCATAAACCTTTCCTGTACATCGATCCGTATATATGACCATCTGTTACTATAATACCTCCCATAAGGTTTTTAAAGTCTTCGTTTCGCCATAAAGTGGATACACTTTTACCATCGTCAGACAGTTTCAGAGCAACCAGACCAAAATTGGTTTTAGCATTGTCGCTGGAACAATAAATAATTCCGTTTAAATAGACCGGGGTATTAGCATGTATCTTATTTGTTTGAAACTGATCAACCTTCCAATAAAACTGTCCGGTAACCGCATCTACGCCCACAATCGATTCAGCTGTCATAGTAATAATGAGTTTAGTATTATTGTGTTTGACCAAGATTGGTGAGCAATAAGCAGATGGTTGGCGGTTTCCAGTGCTGGTCCAGATGGTTGTTCCGGTTAACCTGTTAAGAGCAACAATATTATTTTCAATGCCTCCGGGGGTGCAAAAGAGTATATCTCCATCTATCAGAACTGACTCAGCAATTCCCCAAGTATTATTTCTTCCAGCGAACTTCTTCACCATATCTATTGACCATACCAGGTCACCGTTATTGGCTTTGAAGCAGAAAACAACTCCTTGTCCGCTTATGAAATAAACAAGGTCGTCAACTATTGTCGGAGTAGATCGTGGCCCTGTATAGTTTGCATGCCATTCAAGACCATAGTTTTTTTCCCATAGGAGCTTCCCGTTGAAATCAAATGCGTACAGAACTCCAGTTTTGTCAGGCATGCCCAATATAAACAGTTTATCTTTACCGATTCCGACATTACCATGTCCGGCACCCAGTCCTTCAAAAGACCATAATAATTCCGGACCTTGAACAGGCCACTTTTGAAGCAACCCACTTTCAGTATAAATTCCATTGCGGCCTGGTCCACGCCATTGAGAGCTTTGACAGTAAACAATGGTACCTGTTGCGACGCAGAATAATGTTGATAAAACTAATTTTGTGAAAATTGTTTTCATAATATCTGTCTTTGTTTTCGAAAAGTTCTTCAAATCCCTTTTAACAGGTTTAAGATTTTATAATGGAAAGAATACCACTAATTGCACATGGTTAAGTATGATCAAATCCAATAAGCATGAGTATTAAACTTATGCAGTACTAATGACGTGATCGGAAAATTATTCTAGCAAATCCTGGGCGGTTGCCAGACAGTGAGGTAATAACTTTGAATCAGAAAGGTTCCCTTGAAAAGCGGAGTCTGACAAAGTTCCTCGATTGGAGGAATATCTGGTGAATGACAAATCTGGTCCTCATTTAGAGAATCAATATCCTGACAAATACAAATTTCATCATTGCAGGTGCATAAAGAAACTTCGGTGTTAACAGGACTAATGCTGTAAAATGAAAAGGCATTTATACCGGCGCAGAAAAAAAACGTCATTATAAAAAAAATTTTGAAAATCAATAACCATCCTCTTTTCATGGCAGCAAAAGTCATATTTATTTAATTAATCGAGAAAAAAATCCTGTTAATAATTGTTAAATAATACAGTGCACAGAGCACAATTAAGAAATAGAAACATAAGTCACATTCGAATAGTAATAACTGTATTGATGATCTTATTGACAGTTACTATTAAATGAGGATTAAGAGTGGGTGTTCTCACCCATATTTTATTAAATAAGGATCAATCCTTGTAATGATACTCAAGCCATCTTGATAGGAACACATCATAGACCTGCCATTTGTCCCGGTCAAGAACGATCATCTCTTTATCAGCCAGGGCTTTCAGTGAGGTTGATACAGAACTGGCACTTGTCAGGTCATTCCTGCTGATGAAGTTCCCTGATGTTGGTTGTGTAATACCGTCTTCCACAGCGATTGCCTTTAAAAGGCGGAACTGATGCGGAGACAGAAGATTCCTGTAATTAATGAACTGGGGTTCAAAGTCAGTCAATATCTGATGAAATAAATTGTTTACATCCGAATCAGTTATTGCAGATCCTCTTTTCATATACAGATGATTGAAGACATACTGGACATAATATGTATGAAGCCTGGTCCAGACAAATACTTTTAAAATCAAATCATCTTCTATCTTCCTTTTACCATTACTGAATAAATCCTGAACAAATGTCCTGTAATCATTTTCTTGTATCCTGTCAAGATACATCAATTCTGTACTCTGGTAAAATGGCTTTTCGGGCAACATGAACATATTCTCAAGCATATGCTTGCTGCTACCCGAAAATATGTATGGTACAGCCGGATATTCCTGTATAACCGATCTTAGTACTGCTTCAATATTTTTCTCGGGGTATTTGCCTATCTGCTGGAATTCATCAAACATAAAGACAATATCGTGTTTAATTTCCGATATCAACCTGAGAATCTGCTCCAATCCGGATTTGAGTCCTGAAGCTGATTCCACTTTAAGCTCAAGTGAAGGTTCGCCCGTTAACGGATCCACCGTCAAACGGGGACGAAGAGATGACATGAAGCCAAGCATTCGCTCAAGAAAATTCCTCTCATTCTTGCGGATCCTGTAAAGTACGGATGCGATGGAATTCAACATTTCATTACCGTTCATCGTCGGCAGCAGATCCACATAAATTACTGTAAACTCCTTAGATGATTGTTCAAGCTGATATTTAACATGTTTGAGGAGCCCGGTCTTGCCCATCCTCCTTAATGAAATCAGGGTCAGGTTCCTTCCCGAAGATATCGCATCAAGTATTCTTTTTGTCTCCTCTGCCCTGTCGCAAAAATAGTCGGGACAAAGATAGCCCCTGGTAATAAATGGATTGGTAATTCCAGTTTTCATGTTACGCAATTTACGTTACGCAATTTACGTAATTAATTATTAATTCAAAATATTTCGCATTGATATTTATTTAAATTTCTGAACCGGCCATTTCTTCCGACGCGTTGGCCCGTATATTCCTTTGCTCCAATTTGCTAAGCGCTTCCCCCTGATGATCACGAGCAAAGTCCGCTGACAACGATTGCCGTGTCGGACGAAGGGGGTAATCCTGTCCAATCAGAAAATGGGCAAAGTTATTCAGTCGTCCCCTGACGATTTTGTCAAGACAGATACATCCCCGGTCCAACCATATAAAACAATCAAAGAAAAAACCCTCACCGATTCGCGGCAAGGGAATTTTGTTTGTAGTCCGAATGAGCTTGCTCACATGAAAGACAGATATAATTAAGAACCTGATGAGCGAGGCGAATTAAGGGCATTTTTATTATTAATTGTCCGTTCTTAACGCTGTATAAATTCCGTCAACACTTTTAAAATTTAATGTCCCGTTCTTCCTGTCATATTTCACATTAAAATCTTTAAAGCCTCCGTATCTGAAACCATCAACAAAGTATTCATCTTTATTTACCGGGATAAGTTTTACGGTCTTAACATTACACTTTGGCAAAATTTTCAGGATATAAAATCCGTTGATCAATCCCTGTTCATTGAAAGAAAGCTGCATGATCATTTCCGACCTCTCAAGATGGCAAACTAATTTATAGTCTGCACCATATGGTTTCACCTCCTTCTCATAAATATTCGAGGAAATACACTGCCCGTCATGAGATACCACTTTCTCCCAGAAATTCATTATTGCCGTAAAGCCTTTTTCATTGAAAAAACCATGCTGCAACTCCTCTGTGGCATATTTACCGAGACCATCAAAGTTATTTTCGAGGATTGAAGATGTGAATTTCCTGCAGACCATATAATTACTGGTTGATTCGTTAATATCCCTGTAGAGATTGTAATTAAATAAGGTGAAATCACTGTTTGGATTTGCTGAGAGAAATAGCGAATCATTTTTAAACGAAACATTTATGTAATGATCATCATCAAGCCTGTAATTTCCGGCATGATTCCTGGTTGCCTTTCCTCCGGGTACCGGCAGGCAGGCAACAGTGTTTCCATTCATGATCCTTATTATATCACAGGCAATTTCATCAACAAAGGAGAAATTAACAGAGCTCAGTCCGCTTTTGGTATAATCTCTTACAAGGTTGGATAATACTATTATGGTAAGATCCTCATCAGGCGCGTAACTGATACGTGTGGAAAACCCCCAGATGCTTCCGCAATGCGAATAAAAGTCGTGCCCGTCAATTACCTCTTTTTGCCATCCGGCTGTCCACAAGATATTGCCCCTGTTAATATCAATGCAGGTGTCAATCATCAGGTTCAGGGTTTGTCCGGAAAACAGACTGCACGAGAAGACAGCCTTTACAAATTTATACAGATCAGGAGTTGATGAATATAATCCGGCAGCCCCGACAAACCAGGATGGATTGACTTCATCCTTTACCGGAATAATTTTATCTGTACCGATTCCGAAATAACCTACAGCATGTGGCCTGGGTAAATTCCCTTGTCCGGATGTCTCAGTCATCCCTGCTTCAGAAAAAACTGACTTTTCCAGATAACTCAGGTAGTCCATCCCGCTGGCTTTCTCAATGATATATGCCAGAAGTATATAGCCATAATTATTATAATCATATCTCTCTCCGGGCTTACTCTTGAGTTTTGTTCCCCTGTGACTGTCGATCAGCTGTTCCAGAGTAACGATCTCTTTGTCGGGATGTGTTGATTTTTCTTTGCTGAAGTCATCGCTGTGAGCAATATTTGCTGCCATACCTGATGTATGATTGAGAAGGTTCAGGATGGTAAGACTGTCAGTTTTGTCATTAATAAATCCGGGTATATATTTATCAACCCTGTCGTATACACTTAATTTACCTTCCTCGTGAAGTTTGAATATCGCAGTGGCTGTAATTGCTTTGGTAACTGAGGCCAGACTGAACAAGGTTCCTGTATCGTTTTTAATTTGCCTGTCCTTATCAGCAAATCCATAGCTTTTCCCGAAAATTATTTTACCTTGCCGCGCAACTAAAACATTTCCCCAGAACCTGTTGTAGGCGAAATATCCGTCAATCAGGTCGGATATGGTCTGGGCTCTGCCACTGTTACTGATCATGATCATGATTATGGTCAGAATAACTAATGCCTTTTTTTTCATGATTTCCAAATTTTAAAGGTTTTGCTTTTTTACAGGCAAAATAATTTAATGGCCTAATAATAAGAAAATTACTTATTCCAACATATCTGAATTCTATACAACTGCTTAATTTTCCAGCACGATAACACTTCAAATAATCAGGAATCAATTTCACATAGAATAAATGGTGGTTCAGATAAATAATATTCTTTTCTTGTTTATTTACCATACTATTACATTTGTTAAATGCGAAAAATCAGGAATATGAATAAGAGAGCCAGTACAATTGTTGAAGTTATTTGTCATGTACTATTCTGGGTTGTACCTACTCATTTAATCATAAGGTACAACATGATGAGTTATGCTGAACTGACAGGGGTTTATTATCGCATGCCTCTCATTATTAGTGTATTAATCAATATCTTCCTGGTATATACAAATATTTTTGTTTTATTTCCATCCTACAGCCGGAAAAGAATAAAACTGTTAACCTATGTACTGATCCTGGCAATAATGGTAGCTGTTCTGGCTATAGTAAAAGTGAAAGTGGACAGTTCTTATATGATGCGATATTTCTCCAGGATAGTGTCGGAAGAACATGGACGGATATGGATTGGTGTCATTGTTAATTCATTCTTTGCAGTTCAGTCAGTCTTGTATTGTATTGTCAGGGAATGGATCATCAACAGGAGAAATGAAAGGATACTGAGAGAAGAAAAGCTGACTCTTGAATTAAAGTATTTAAAATCACAGATAAATCCGCATTTCTTATACAACACGCTGAACAACTTGTATTCTGTTGCCCTTAAAAACAATGATAATGAAACGGCAAAGGGAATAACCAAACTATCGCAAATGATGCGGTTTATGCTCGATGGCGTTAATGAGAATCTAATACCACTTGAAAAAGAAATAACCTACCTTACAAGCTATCTTGATTTGCAGAAGCTGAGGTTCTCTGAGCAGGATGATGTCAAAATAAATTTTAATATTAAAGGAGATATAACAGGAATAAGGATTCCTCCCTTCATTTTTATTGTTTTCATTGAAAATGCATTTAAATATGGCGTTGATTACAAAAAGTATTCGTTTGTGGATATAAAATTTGAAGTATCTGATAATATCTTGAGGTTTAATATCAGGAACACAATCCATAAAACAGGTGATTTACAGAATCCGGGTATTGGATTAAAGAATATCAGGGGAAGGCTTGATTTATCATATCCCGGAAGCTACAACTTGGAAATAGCCACTGAAAATGATATCTTTAATCTGGAATTGATAATCAGATTATCTCAAAACCAATGACCTGTATAGCAATTGATGATGAACCAAAAGCTCTGGACATCCTGGAACTTTTTACAGGTAAAATATCTTTTCTTGATCTTCGCGGAAAATTCAGGGATCCTATACAGGGTATGGATTTTATAGTAAAAGATAAACCTGATCTGATCTTCCTCGATATAAATATGCCTGAATTATCAGGATTGCAATTACTCAAAACACTTGCAAATCCCCCCCTGGTAATACTCACAACGGCTTATTCCGAACACGCTCTGACAGGGTACGAACTGAATGTTGTCGATTATCTGCTTAAACCTTTCGAATTTGAAAGATTCCTGAAGGCTGTTATGAAAGCCAAAGAGTTATTTGAATTAAAAAAGGAGACCCGCAGACATCTGCAAAAACCAGGCCGAAGGTATGAGAATGTAATTTTACTTAAGAGTGGTGCCAGGACTTACAGGATTAAAACAGATTCTATTCTCTATGTTGAAGGCATGGGCAATTATGTGACATTTTATTTGCATGATAAGAAAATAGTTACCTACATGAGCATCCAGGAGGTACTTAACATGTTGCCTGAAGAGGTCTTTTGCAGGATACATAAATCTTATATTGTTTCTCTGAAGCATATTGACGTAATAGAAAAGCACAGGGTATTAATAAAGAATAATTCAATACCAATAGGTCAGACTTATCGTGAAAATTTTTCAAAGGCCGTCAGGGTGCAATAACCACCCTGAACCTGCTCAGGAACAAAGTCAGCATTTCCCTTATCCTGAGATTACGGCCAGACTCTCTTCATTTTGTAGAGAATCTTGTTGTTCCCGGTACCCTTTTCGAAAATAATGGAATCACGACCCACGATATTTGTTATTATATATTCACCGGGTAAAACTGATTCAGGCTGTGTACATGGAAAATACTTATGTTTGATCGAGTCAAGTGTAAAAGTAAGCCTGAAGCTGTCAATTGAATAAGTACCAACGGTCAGACACCCCATATCTTTCTGATACATTATACCTCCTGAAGGCCATTCTTCATATTTTTATTTTAAGCGGTTTGATGACCGGTGATAAAGTTAAGCATATTCTACTTTATCCCAAAAAGCAGAGGGAATCCGAATATTACAAAAAGTATCCAGATCAGATAAACTGGAAGGTATTTTGCAATAGTTAATTCAACTTCATTAATCAATGCTTTTTTGAAATTTACTTTATACAGATCAATGACTAACAGAATCAAATTACCTGAAATAAGGACATTTGATCCAAGAACAGCCAGTCTGTTTGGTGTTATGCCATAAGTACTCAGGCGATAAAAAATTGCAGATAAGGCTATTAAATCAATAATTACCGTTATTATTGAAAGTATAAACAGGATTAATTCATTGAATCTTTGTTTTTTAAATACCGATGTTTCGGAAATTGAGAATACTATTACAGCCATTACTCCCAGGAGCATGATATTAAATATCAATAAGAATTCACGATCGCTGTATGGGTCTTTCCCTGAGAAGGCCAGAGCAATAAGATATATTACAGCTGTAAGCAGAACCAGCGGGCTGAAAATACCGGCAATTACAGGAGCTATCTTATTAGTTAACGCCGGATAATTCTTTATAATGAATGTTGCAACTATCGGTACTGAAACAGCACCTGCAATTACCACATTATTCATGTAAAAGTTCTCTATTCCGATACCTATGGCTTCAAATAACCCGATCGTAATTCCGGTCAGAATACCACCGGCTATAACTATTATCGCCATCAGGATCGCTAAGTCCCCGTTATATCTTATATATTCAATCCGTTTGATTTTATCCTTTAAATTGAAATCGATAAATACCAGTCCGTAAATGCACCACAGCAGAAGAGGTAAATGAATATACACGAGATTGATTGTGGCATTATCTGTGACTGATGGTAAAAGATTAACATATATTGTCAGTAATAAAAAAGTAATCAGGATGAGGCTGACTTTCTTTAAGTCAAATAACCTTTCAGCCGCGACAACATAAATAGTAAGACCAAGGAAAACGATGATCCCGGCATTTTTCTCATAAAACATAAAGTCAGTCAGACTGACATTGAAAATATCCGGTATCTTTATAAGAAATGCAGCCAGTAAACATGCTGAAATCAATATGATAATATCCGGCAGAAAAACTTTCTTTGCCGCCCTCTCCGGAACTTCACCATAATGCAATCTGATCTTCCAGTATTCTGATAATGTTGATTTTTCTATCTCCGGATAGATCTCTCTGAAACCTGATTCAAAAACGGCTTGGTCATCACGATACAATTGTTCAAGTTTCTCCGGATCGTTAATGTTCTCTTTTATTCTGTCTTTCATCATAATATAATTTTTGTTATCTCTGATTTTAATCTCCGGCTTGCCTGATCAATGTTCTGAATGAGAAGCGTGAGATCAGTTCGATATTTTTTTTTACATTTCCCATCGAAAGGGTTTCAATATCAGAGATCAGTGGATTTATCACTGTCTTCAGCTTTTCAGGTAAACCACTTTTATTTAAAAATATTTTAAAAGCATCTGTATCCTCTGCTTTTGATATTTCGGATCATTGTTATCCGATTAAATACAGGTCGCTCCTACGGAGCTAAAATAATGGAGGAAACTCATTTCTACAAACAGCTCACTTCCCGCTTGGGCGGGACAGGCTCTACGGAGTTTGGATTTAAAGAGTCCCGTCAGGGACGGCCTGTTTGTAGGAAATATTTATAACCAGAAATNNAAGCCCCATCGGGGCGACCTGTATTCAAATTTCATTAAAATCAATAGTCTTGCTTACCCTCAACAAATTTAGTCGGACACTAATGATACAAAAATATATAATTTCGGAATTGATAGTCTCATCCCGGATGAACCCGCAGGCTTAAGTCTTGCTGATCTTGTATTTTTCATTACCTTTGCCGCCTTTCATGCATATAATAAAATCACACAGCACAAATGTTATTTGATAAATTGGATCTGATTCCGGAATTATTGGAATCAATTGAATATATGGGTTTCACAGAAACCACCCCTGTTCAGGAAGGAGCATTACCGGCAATCATGTCGGGAAGAGACCTCATAGCCTGTGCACAGACGGGCACCGGAAAAACCGCTGCTTATCTGCTGCCAGTTATGAATGAAATTTTTACAAGGAGACCCGATCATACACATACACTTATACTGGTTCCTACCCGTGAACTGGCTATACAGATCGATCAGCAGATACTTGGCCTGGCATATACATTAAACATTACATCCATCGCCGTATATGGTGGCGGAGATGGAAGCGGATGGGAACAGGAGAAAGTTGC
>DNOQ01000426.1:10796-15049 GCA_003501665.1 Bacteroidales bacterium
TGTCTCCCTGAAAAACGCCAGACTCTGATGTTCAGCGCAACAATGCCACCTAAAATCAGGGCTATGTCAAAGCATATAATGAAAACCCCGGTGGAAATTGCTCTTGAAATGTCGAAACCTGCCGATGGAGTTAAACAGAGTCTATATCGTCTGCAGGATAATCAGAAATTACCCCTCATAAACAGACTTCTTTAATGGATGCAACTCCTTTAACTCTGGGACAGGAATTTTCGGGATATGTATCACAACTGAATCATGGGATAAAAGCATTAAAAAATACATTATCACATCTTTCTGAGTTGGCAATTGGAGGTACTGCTGTAGGTACAGGTCTGAACACTCCGGAAGGTTATGATAAAGAGGTTGCAGCCACAATTGCCCGGCTGACGAATCTTCCTTTCATATCTGCCGAAAACAAATTCGAATCTCTGGCAGCAAATGATGCAATTGTTGAAAGTCATGGTGCAATAAAACAACTGGCCGTCAGCTTAATGAAAATAGCCAATGATATCAGGTTGCTGGCATCAGGACCACGATCGGGCATTGGAGAAATAACTATTCCGGCAAACGAACCCGGCTCATCAATCATGCCCGGTAAAGTAAATCCAAGCCAGACAGAGGCAATGACAATGGTCTGCGCACAGATTCTGGGTAACGATACAACTATTACAATTGCAGGTTCGGGTGGCCATCTTGAGCTTAATGCCTTTAAGCCGGTGATTATAAGTTCATTTTTACAATCGGCTTCATTGATTGCAGATGCCTGTAAAGCATTCAATGATTTATGTGTTGACGGGATAGAGCCCAATATTGAACGGATTGAAGAAAATCTTAAAAACTCACTAATGCTGGTAACAGCATTAAATAATCATATCGGTTACGAAAATGCTGCAAGAATTGCCAAAGAAGCCTTTGCCAGCAATCTGACTCTGAAGGAAGCAGCATTAAAACTGCGACTTCTGACAGAAGAACAGTTTGATGACTGGGTTGTTCCTGCAGAAATGACCCATCCCATGAAGAAAATTACATAAGGAATTGAAATGAGATGTTCAATTACACCGCTACATATACCGATCATTATCAGCTGACCATGGCTCAGACATATTTCCTTAAGGGGCAAAAAGAAAATAAAGCCGTGTTCGATTATTTCTTTCGCAAGCTGCCTTTCGAAGGTGGTTATGCGATATTTGCAGGTCTGGAAGATTTACTTGACACGCTTCAGGAACTTAGATTTGATAAGAAGGATCTGGACTTCCTGAAGGAAAAAGGATTCCACACTGATTTCATCCGGTTCATTAGTAAATTCAGGTTTAAAGGGAATATCTATTCTTCCCGTGAAGGAGATATTATATTCCCGATCAGGCCGGTTTTACAGATTGAAGCAAACATTATTGAAGCCCAGATCATTGAAACAATCCTCCTTAATATTCTTAATTTTCAGACTCTCATAACAACAAAAGCCAGCCGAATAAGGCAAGCTGCCGGAGAGTATAAACTAATTGATTTTGGATTACGGAGGGCACAGGGTGCCGGAGGATATTATGCCAGCAGGGCAGCCTTTATCGGAGGATTTGATGCTACCAGTAATGTTCTTGCAGGTCGCGATTATGGCATTCCTGTTTCAGGTACTATGGCACATTCATATATTGAAAGCTATGATGATGAGCTGATTGCATTTAACCATTTCGCTGATGAGCAACCTGATGGCTGCGTGTTACTGGTGGATACTTACGACACATTAAAAAGCGGACTGCCAAATGCTATCACGACAGCAAAAAAAATGGAAGAGAAAGGACACCGGCTAAGTGGTATCCGCCTCGATAGCGGAGACCTTGCATATCTGGCTAAAAAAAGCCGTGAAATGCTGGACAATGCCGGTCTGAACTACGTTAAAATTGCTGTTTCAAACCAGTTGGATGAGTATATTATTAAAAGTCTTCTGGAACAACAGGCTCCGATTGACGTATTTGGAGTAGGAACAAATCTCGTAACCGGCTACCCTGATGCCGCTTTGGATGGAGTTTATAAACTGGCTTATGCAAATGGTAAACCACGCATCAAATTGTCGGAGAACTTAAGTAAAATTACTTTACCTCATAGAAAACAGGTATTCAGAATACTTGACAATGACAATAATTTTGCCGGAGCCGATGTTGTAACTCTCAGTCAGGAACAAGACCCGGAGATAATGTATCATCCTTTTTATCCTCTTAAATCGCTTTCCATACAGAATAAGAATAAAGAACCTCTTCTCCATAAAATAATGGAAAACGGAATCCGATTGCCGGAGCCTGTCCCGTTACCGGAAATAGCTCACTACAGCAAGGAACGATTAAAACGGCTGCCGGAGGAATATAAACGGTTCAATTTCCCCCACGTATACAAAGTGGGACTCAGTGCCAGCATCCGCAATGAAAGAGATAAACTGATTGAAGCTTACAAAAAGATCAAATGAAATCACTTGTTATCCTTGATGTTCAGAATGATTTTATGCCCGGTGGTTCTCTTGAAGTACCAGATGGAGATCTCGTTGTCCCGGTCATTAACAGGCTGCAGGAATATTTTGACCTGGTAGTCGCCACTCAGGACTGGCATCCGCAGAACCATGTAAGTTTTGCATCAAACCATCCGGATGAACGACCTTATAATAAAATAGACCTTGACGGGATTGACCAGGTACTCTGGCCTGACCATTGCGTACAGGGCACTGTGGGTGCCATGTTCCATCCTGATCTTGAAACAAACAGATTTTCAGCCATTTTTCGTAAGGGGATGAATCCTTATGTCGACAGTTACAGTGGATTATATGACAACAGACATCAGGTCAGCACAGGTCTGGCAGGCTACCTGAAAGATAAAGGAGTCACCGAATTGTACTTTTGTGGTCTGGCTGGTGATATTTGTGTGTATCACACCATAATTGATGCAATTAAGGAAGGCTTTTCATCAACATTAATTGAGGATGCTTCACGCCCACTGAGCAATGAAACCTTTGCATTCATAAAAAAAGAGCTTATAAAAAAGGGTGTACGAATTATCAATAGTGATGAAATTATTCCACTATAGAAAATCCTGGCCATTTGTCCGGTTGATTGAAGGATTTCTTAATATAAAATCGTGCATTTTTACTCGGAAAATTTAATCACTTCGACCGGACAACTTTCTGCAGCTTCCTTTATTTTTGCCTCATAATCAGAGTAATTGACACCTTCAATTACGGTTGCTTCGTCTTTCACTTTGAAAACATCAGGACAAATTTCTTCACACAATCCACATGCTGTACAACCTTCTTCTATCCATACTTTTTTAATAGCCATAGTTTTTTATTTTTTTTATTGCATCAGGTACCCTCCGTCAATTTCAAGTGCAGTTCCTGTCATAAATGAACTTTCATCAGAGGCAAGGAAAATAAATCCGGAGGCTATTTCTTCTGACTTTCCTAATCGTTTCATCGGATATTGGTTCCAGTTAATAACGAACTGACCTAAACTGCTTCTTTTATAATCAGTTTTTCATCAACATTTAAACCAGACAAAATCTTTTCAACTGCCTCCATCATTGGCGGGGGTCCGCACAGGTAAATATTCTTGTTAAAGTCAGTTATATGTTCTCTAAGGAAATTTTCCGTAATAAATCCGTGTGCATATCCTTCAACTACTTCATCCGACAGGATATTAATGAAGTTTTCCCCCAGAAAGTAATGAAATTCGTATTTCAGTATAATATCATCTCTAGTCTTGTTTGCATAAATAAGCTTGTTATCACCAATAGCATTTTTTGACCTCAGATATCTGAAGATGGAAACAAACGGAGTTATACCCGCTCCTCCAGCTATAAAATACCCTTCACCTTTGTATTCAATAGCTCCAAAAACATCTCTTAAAATCAATTCATCATTCTTTCGTAATTGAAGGAGTTCATTGGTGACTCCCTTGTGTGATGGATATGTCTTGATTGTAAACTGGAGATAATCGTCATCCGGCAGGCTTGTAAATGTAAAAGGTCTTATTTCATTCTTCCAACCTTCTTTATTTATAGAGATATCTATGGCTTGCCCGGGAGTGAAATCCAATCCCTGAGGCTTTTCAGTAAATATCTGAAGTGCGTCACGGGTAATGTGGCCGATTGTTAGAATTTTTACGGTATGTGTTGCCATTGCATATAATTTTCTTATTTTACACTCATGTCAATTAATTACTTTGTATTTTTTTAAAATCTCTGATGTACTCATCATAAAATCAATGTATTGTGCA
>DNOQ01000514.1 GCA_003501665.1 Bacteroidales bacterium
AGGTCACCGATTCCGGTTATGTCCGAAATTTCAGTTCTGATATTATTGGCTATACGGTAAAGATCATTGATATCATCGCCGAATAATTTTATAGCGACATTTGCCCTGGTGCCGGAGAGCATCCTGTCAATCCTGTGGGTAATTGGCTGGCCTACCTCAATACTCGCACCCGGAAGAGCTTTTAAACGTTCCCTTACATCAGCAAAGAACTCTTCCCTGCTTCTTTCCTTAAGTATAAAAGGAACGTCAAGTTCCGACATATTTTCTCCGAAAAAATGCTCGGCCAGTTCTGCCCTGCCTGTTTTACATGAAACAGAAGTAACTTCAGGTATGCCAAGGAGTATTTTCTGGGCTTCAAGACCTGTTTTGGCTGATTCTTCAAGTGAAATCCCCGGCGGTAATGATATATTAACCGTAAGAGCGCCTTCATTGAAAGCTGGAAGAAAAGAGCTTCCGGTGGTTGTTAAAAGGACCATTGAAATCACAAAGACCAGTGAAGTTATTCCTATCAGGATTCTGCTTTTTCCCAGGGTATATTGAAGTGCTTTAAGGTATATCCTGCTGAGATTACGTTCTGTCCAGGACCCTTTTACTGCCTTTTTCAGTCTCCGTTCATCGGTTAGCAGATAGCTGCTTAATACCGGTGTGACTGTTACTGCCACCATAAGTGATGCAAACAGGGATACAATAAAGGATATTCCAAGGGGTCTGAGCATTCTGCCCTCAAGATCGCCCAGAAAAAAGAGAGGAACGAATGTGATAATGATTATAAGGGTAGCATTCCAGATAGATGTTCTGACTTCAGAAGATGCCCTGTAAACGACATTCAGTGGTGATTCTTTTTCCCCGTCAGGTAAAATTACATTCTTCCGCAATTGTTTATAGATGTTTTCAACATCAATTATTGCATCGTCAACCAGCGATCCGATGGCAATGGCCATACCACCGAGGCTCATCGTATTTATTGTATAGCCAAGGGCTTTCAGGGTAATGATTGTTACAAAAAGCGAAAGCGGCATTGCCAGAAGGGAAATAATTGTTGTTCTCGTATTGAACAGGAAAAAGAACAGAATGAATACAACAAATATCCCCCCTTCTATAAGCGCTTTCATTACATTTCTTACAGAAGTATTAATAAATGAAGCCTGATCATAAATATCCGTATGAAATATAAGTGATGATACGTTGTTCTCCTGTATCTCACGAATCACTTCGTTTATTTTTTCTGAAAGTACAACAGTATTTGCATCCGGCTGTCTGGTGACAGTTAAAAGTACAGCGTTTCTGCCCCTGTATGAAGCGGTACCTATCGCGGGTGCCCGTCCGGTCTTTACTGTTGCCACATCGCTGATTCTGACAGGAAAACCTCCCGACACTTTGATAACTGAATTTGCCAGTTCGGAGACTTTTTCCGTTCTTGCAATACCTCTCACAATATATTTATTACCGTATTGATTAATAAATCCACCGGATGTATTTATATTCATTGCATTGCAGGTATTCACCAGCTCGTTCATCGTAACGCCGTGGAAATTCATCCTGTATGGATCCGCAAGTATCTGGTATTCCTTTATTTCTCCCCCGATTATATTTACCTGAGCCACACCCCCTACCGAAAGAAGTCTCGGCGCTACTATCCAGTCAGCCATTGTTCTGAGGTCTATAGGATTGAGCGTGTCTGATTCCAGAGCTATGATCATCATTTCTCCGAGTAATGATGTCTGCGGGGCTATCACAGGTCTGTCTATATCATCAGGAAGCATTTCATTAGCTTGTATAAGACGTTCGGCCACTGTTTGCCTGGCCTTGTAAATATCTGTTCCCCAATCAAATTCAACAAATACAATCGAAAATCCCATAGTTGAATTTGACCTTACACGTCTGATTGACGTTGCTCCGTTAACAGCCGTTTCTATCGGAAAAGTAACAAGCTTTTCAACTTCTTCGGGAGCCATTCCGCTTGCTTCTGTCATTATGACGACAGTAGGTGCAGTGAGCTCGGGGAAAATATCAATATCCATCTGAGTGGTGACAATTATCCCGGAAATCACCAGGAGAAGCGCTCCGATCAGCACACTCAGCCTGTTCCTTAATGAAAAATCGATGATCTTATCCAGCATAATCGGGAAGATTAATGATTATGACTATGCGCGGGAGCAGATGTTGTCATGGAAGAGAGCTTTATTAGATATGCTCCCGTGGCCACGATCTTTTCATTTTCGGAAAGTCCCGATAATATCATGGTATTTTCACCGTCACTGTTTCCGGTGCTGACATATCTTTTAACAAAATCGCCATGGTCATGCGCAACAAAGACATAAAGCTTGCCGAATTCCTCCATAAGCGCACTATTGGGCACAATTATTGCATCGTTGATCTTCTCCCCGATAAGGAATACTTCAGCGAAAGTACCTTCAATAAGGTCAGGATCATGGTCCATCCTGAAATAGATTGGTATATAAAAGGAATTTTCTCCCGTACTTTTACCCAGGGAAATCTTCCGGCCATTCAACTCTGTTATTTTAAAAAGTTTATCACTGTAGCCCACCCTGAAATTCGCACTTTCGACTGATGACAGGATCTTAAAGTTATCGGGTGCAACATCAGCTTTAAGTATCAGATTTCGTCCCATTATTACCGATGCAAGAGGTAGTCCGGGTGTAACTTTTTGACCCTCGGCTACATGAATCTCTTTTATATAGCCATTAACAGCCGATGCAAGTGCACTTCCTTTATCACCAAATGTTGCATCAAGATTATTAAACTCGTTCAGAGTCTTTTCATATTCATTCTTAATATTCAGGTAATGTTCTTCAGTGATGATTTTCTCAGAAATTAGATTTTCCGCCCTTTCATAGTTTGCCGAAGCTTTTTCGAGATCCGATTTTATCTGTCTGTATCTCAATTCTGTATTATCATCTGTAAGCTGTTCTCCGCTGACGTAAAAAAGAATCTGTCCTGATTTTATCCTGACCCCCGGATATAAATAGTTCTCACTGAATTTTACCAAACCTGAAGATTTGGAAGTGATGATATGTATGTCCCTGTTGTCAGCAATAATACGTCCACCTGTCCTGAAAACAGATACAAATGGCTGTTTGCTCAATGTCATCAGGCTGTAATCCGCAGCATCAGGTTTTGCTATATGAGAATCGTGACCAGATTCCGCATGTTCTTCGGATGAAAGATTA
>DNOQ01000491.1 GCA_003501665.1 Bacteroidales bacterium
GCGGCGGGCGGTGGTAATTTCGAAATAGTACCATCCTCAGCAAGAAAATGACGGATGTCTGTTATCCATGAACCTCTCATAATTCCAGAATAATCTCCGACAGAGAACGTTTCGGCACATGGTGAACTCCCTTCTCATCCCTCCAGTACTTTATATCGTTGTTGCTCACCTCTTCGAGAACAACGGTTTCTCTTCGTGCTCCGAGTGCGACAACAATAAGTATTTCATACCGTTCAGGGATGTTAAAGGATTTCCTCAATTTCTCCCTCTGCACGGAACCTACAATACATCCATTGAAACCCTTTTCTGTTGCTCCAAGGAGGATGCTCTGAGCGGCTATCCCGTGATCGCACCCAAAGCTTTTAGTAATTTCCGTATCACCGAGAATGATTATGTATGCTGATGGTCTTTCTCCTTCCTGCGGCCCTGGCCAGTCTTTCAGATATCCCGCCCATGCAAGACACGGAAAGATGAGGCTGTTCTTTTCGGGAGTGCTGGAGATTACATACTTTAGAGGCTGGAGGTTAGCGGAAGACGGGGATAACCGGGCATGATTTATCAGTTCCTGCAACGTCTCTTTATCTATAATTCTGTTCTCGTAGAATCTGCGGTAACTTCTGTTCCTCCTGACAAGCTCTTCAATCATGGGTACCACTCTCCTCTATGCTGTTTTTCTTCAATGCTTTTTCGACAAGCTTCCTTTTCTTCGAGGGCATAATTTTACCCTTCAGGGACGATACGGGGATTCTTTCCCTTGAAGCTCTTTTGAGAAGTTTTACGGTTTGTTTTTTCATTCCTGATATTAATGATGGATTTTTGTCTGCACTATGTAAAGAGAATTTTAACGAATAGCGGTGATTTCTTAAAAGTATTTTTTCAGCTCTTTCCAACGATAATACTTTCACTTGTAAAATAAATACTGCCTAATTGGGAAAATTGAAGGAGCTGAAGCCCCGGCCCTTTTAGAGCTCGGGGCTTCAGAAAACAGTTCATATACGACTTAGAACGGTTCGAGATCAGTGGTTTCTTCCGGTGGCAATTCATCGGTATGGGCAGCGGCTCCGCCGGATCCATCTCTCCTGGGCATGAACCTGAGGTCCTTTGCCACGATTTCCATCAGGCTCTTTTGCTGACCGTTACTCTCCCATCGCCTTTCCTGGAGTCGTCCCTCAACCAGTACACCATTTCCCTTAAGAAGATACTTTGAGGCTGTTTCTGCCTGCCTGCCGAAGGTGACAACACCGATAAACAGGGTATCATTTTCAACGTTATCGCCTTTTTTCATTTTATTATTGACAGCAATCCTGAAATTGCAGACGGGAGTACCCTGCGGCGTATATCTCAACTCGGGATCCTTTGTGAGATTTCCAATCATAATTACTTTGTTATACATGTAGTTCCTCCATTTTTAATTTAATATTACTGTCCACATTTCTCAATTATTCATTTGGATGTAAATAGTGGTCGACAACAGGTACACAAGGAAACTGAACTATTGGTTTGCGCAGAAGCCTTACAAGCTACTTTTGAAGTTTAATAACAGGACAATCCGTCAAGGAAGCGGTTTAAGATGAGGAGATATTCTCTTGCACTTAGGGCATTGAAAAAGTTCTTATAGCATTCATAACCAATGCTAAACAGATGTCGTGGCACTTAAGAATTTTCATAAGTTGCTCTTGTCATTTGAGGCAACTTTTCCACAACGCGATCGATCAGCTCCCCCGGCCTGATTTTTAAGGATTCCGAAAGCCGCAAGATACTCTTGAGAGATGGTTGCCGTAACCCGCGTTCAAGCAGAGAAATAAATGTACGATCCATGTCACTTATCAGGGCAAGTTTTTCCTGAGAGATATTCTGTTGGTTTCTCAACTCGCGAATAACATGGCCAAATGCAACCTCTGGCTTTAATTCGCTCTTTTTCTTCATAGCAATCTCAAGATTACCTTGAAGTTGTAAATAAGGTCGACGGACTATAGTCTGCAAGAACTGGGAAAATCTGTTAAACTTACAAAAAATTATTCCTCAGAAAAGTGGAATGAGGATGGAAAACGGCAACAAAGTTCATCTGATAAACATGCTTATAGGATAGGGAACGTGGAAGAGGAAGAACAAAGAAGTTTACTCATTGTGGATGATTTGCGGCCCTTTGCAGAGATTCTCCTGGATACGGCCAGGAATAAGGGATATGATGCTATCTGTGCATTCGACTATGACACCGCGATCAATATCGCAAAGGACAGACATTTCGATTGCGCACTCTTGGATTATTCATTGGGACATGAGAAATACACTGGAATCGACATCGCTCAACATATTAGAGCAATCAGCAAAAGTACAAAAATAATACTGATGTCCGGCGAAACAAGTAATAACACCCTCCGCTATATACAGTCGTTTGTCGGCAATGCGATAGATCACTTTGTAAGAAAGCCCCTTTCCGCAAGCGACATTTTTCGGTATATTTGAAGTGGTACCGGCAAATGCGATATTTCCGGGTGGGGTAAATACATAACCTCCTTTCATGTTATATAATTAATAATTATTATACTGTAATAACAGCAAGTTGGATATTAGAACTTAATCTTATTGTTGAATATAAGGAATGTGCTTGGTTTCTGTTAGGCA
>DNOQ01000187.1 GCA_003501665.1 Bacteroidales bacterium
GAAGTAATCTGATTCCATAACTGTGGTGTAAGAGAAGGATAAAAAGCGCTTAGGGTTCCTTCCGGGACTATCACCACCATTGTGAAGTTGGTACGGCCATAGGGCATTTCAATGGCTTTCCAAACATTGCCGTAAACAGCCTTTGAACCAACTTCACCATTCATTGTACTGACATTTAACGTATTTCCACCATCGGGATGAAAAGGACGCTCCTGTGTCTTCGATTTATCAAACTGATAGCTCCAGTCGCCGTTGAAGTAGAGTGCATTCATTATGAACATGACTGCATCCGGGTCGATCTCATCCAACACCTTTGGTATTTTTCCATTGGTATTGTCGCCGGCCCACTTATTTATTGTTGTAAGAGCTGACGGGGCCGCAAAGTCCAGATCGTCAACCGTGGCTTTGTAGTCATTGTTCATTGTTTCAAGGAATGGGGCCTTGACACTGAATCCGTTACGATAAAATATTGCATTTGCAAGTGCGAGCTTTACCTTTGGATCAGCGTTCAGCAACTGGTCGACAAGGCTTTTATAAGCTTCGTTGATATCGCTTAAAGTCATTCCGGCCGGATATCTGAGTGTCCCCTGCAATTGCGTATAAGTATCACCACCGCAGCCGTTAAGCAGCATTGTGAGGGCTGTACTTGCACTGAGCGGCGATAGCATCAGGTTCTTTTTTTCTTCTTCAGCAACCTTCGTGAAAAGTCCGATCCCGAATTCATTGCTGCTTGCAATGGCCTGCGGAGCTTCTGCAGTCAGAGTAATGGTCTTTGGTGTCATATCCTGTACTGTATTGTCATTTTTTGAACATGAACCGGCAAGCGCAACGGAAGCCAGTCCTGTTAAAAATATTATTACATTGTATTTCATATATTTATGTATTATAAGTTGTAATTAAACAGTTTAATATACTCAACTTATACGCAGCAAATCCCTGAAACGCTGCAAGACTTTTACGGTATTAATGTTTTTGGTGCAAGGTAGAGGTTCGCCATTATTCTGCCGGTTACAAAAGCGAGAGAAGCTGCTACTACACCGATAAGATTCAGGAACACCACACACACGAGCAGGACAATAATAATCCCTGTAAGCTCAATTGCTGTTGCAATCGAGATGGGTCCCGTGGTCCCGTTTATTATAAGGGTTGATCTTTGAAAGTTCAGAAGGACCGTCAGCGCCGGCAGGATTATCATTATTTTCAGGGGAAGATATGACTGACCTGCGAGTTCCCTGCTCAGGCCAGAGATTCCACAGCCATATAGCTCCTGCCAAGGAAGAAAGTAACGAACGGATGTACACCAAGGGACAATATTGAGGTAAGCGCCAGCGGATAATAGAACTTTGCAATTGATCTTAATCTAAGATCGCCATTCTCAGTATCTTCTCCATTAAGCAGATCCTTCAGAGTGCGTGAGACCATAATTCTGGTTGCTGCAGCTTCACAAAGGACGGCCAGTGACATTGCTCCCGCACCAACATATGCCCCTTTCACTCCTGCAATAAAAAGGAACAATCCGGTAATCACAATAACCGACAGCCGGACCAGGGTCCCGTAAGTTACCCGTCTTGTAAGGTTATTCCTGATAAGGATCCCCTGTTAGAACCTCCTGTATCCAATTGAGGCAGCCCAGGGAAGAAAAATTAAAAGTGCGATATGGGCAAGCCGTGCAACATTTTCAGGCACTTCCATCAGACCAATAACAATGTAGTTGAATACCGGCGGAATAAGTATGATAAGCTGGAAAGCGGTAATTCCGGAATTAAGGATATCAGTAAATCTTTTCAGCTTCCTGTAAGAATTGCGCCCTGTGACAAGAGCCGTGGAAGCGCTCATCAGCATTATTATCGGAGCTTCAATTATCATGGCAAACGAACCTGCTATACCAAAGGCAGCAAGGTTGTATTT
Organism: Bacteroidales bacterium; assembly: GCA_003501665.1. Classification (GTDB taxonomy): domain Bacteria; phylum Bacteroidota; class Bacteroidia; order Bacteroidales; family VadinHA17; genus LD21. Next base: position 1,909 of record DNOQ01000187.1, read on the forward strand.
CGCATCATTCAGCCGGGCGATAAAGGAAATCAGGATTGGCTGCTCAAAGGCCATCATCAGCCAGGTAAGTGCCAGCGGCCCCCAGAAAAGAAAAATCCTCCGGTATGTAAGCCTTTCGGTTGTATCCAACTTTTTATAAAAGTTCCAAAGATAGCTATTTATTGATGTGATCAGCTTTCAGAAAGAGCCGGTCTGGTAAATCTGAGGTACCCGGGGAACACCGGCTGGTCCATCTAAAACTGCCTGCCCGGATGATATGAAAGAAATACAAAGTAGTAATAGCGCGAATATGCTACTTGTTTTCACTGATCATTATGTGATTAGAAAACATTCAAAGTCTTATAATGCTTAATCAACTGTAACCACAACCCGCTGATATTTTGTTAATCTCTTGAATCTGAAAACATTTTCATGGGATGACTGACGTTTATTACCTTCGATTACTCTTTATCATGATTGTACAGGTCCCAACCCATGTAGTTACCTATGGCTTCTTCGAGAATCTCAGCCACATGACCGCGTACCATTGCAACATGGTGTTCATACCCGTTTTTGCACATGTACTTCATCAGCTTCTGCAGGTTATTGATTTCACAAACTGCTATACCTCCGTCCATTCCATAAGGATCGTCTGTGATCCGGCCCTGTCCCAGATATGATTTGATCCGGGCGTTTGTATCATCGGTTGAGATCCTGAAGTAAGTCATATCACCGGGCGCAACCTTACCCTTTACTGCACCGAATGTGTCTTCGCTTCCAAGAACTGTTCCGAGTACATCGAGGCTTCCGATCTCAATTTCGTTCCTGAAGAACGTTTTCGGGTAGTTGGAGCAGTGGGTACAAACCACCTTGTTGCGGTCTTCTGCAAAATTATTGTTCCAGTCGAGCAAAGCCGATGGTGTTAGTGCAGCCAGGGCCAGTGCATACATCGAAACAACTCCTGCAACATCCACCTCGCAGGCCGACGGCATCATTTTTTCTCCCATCATGCTCATGGTCACACATGCTGCACAGCCGTAATTCTTTTCAATCGATTCCCAGCATTGCAATGCTGATATGTTTATATTGTTGTTCTCTATCCAGTTTTCAACTGCAAGGCCAAAACGTGCCTGTTTTGCAATTTTGTCACCATGAATCGCTTTACAGTTGCCGTAAGCCTGGATCTCTTTTACTTTTTTCTCCACAATGGAGTCTTTTTCATCAATTTTATCAGCCGCTGCGATTATTTCCGACATATCTACCGGGACAACGGTAATACCGTATTTCTGTAACAGTTTTTCGCTGGCCCGCATGGTCTGGAATCCTATCGGGCGGGTACCTATGGCACCTACGCGCAAACCTGTCATCCCTTTTATTACACGGCATATACCGGCAAATTTCAGCAGATCTCTGGTGAACTCTTCGCTGTCGAGGCTATATGTATGATATATGGTATCGGTGAACCTGATTCCATACTGGTAAAGGTTATTGCATACCGAAAGCTTGCCGCAAAAAGCATCCCGGCGGCTTTTCACGTCCACTTTGTCATTGTCGTCGTCGCAGGCTTGTATCAGGACCGGAACATTTAATCCTGACAACTTGATGGTATTAACAACACCCAGCTCATCGCCGAAATTGGGAAGCACAACAAGTATACCGTCGATTATTTCGCTGTGTTTTTTGAAATAAGCGGCACATTTTACTGCATCGTCATAACCTTCGATGTTACCAGTCGGCGTTTCGCTCTCTGGAAGAATTACATAACCGAAGCCCATTTCTTCGAGCCTGGTCAGTACTTTTTTGCGGGCTTCAACAGCCAGTTTAAAATTAAAAATGTTGCGCGTGGCTATGATTACCCCGAATGTTTGCTCAGATGTTTTCATTTTGATTATTTTTTGGTTAAATTTTTGTCATGTAGTCACTTGTGCTAACTGCCGGTTCTTCTTTTGCTATAATAAGGTTTTTTCGACAGCTCTTTTCCAGCCTGAATATAATTCCATGGTTTCTTCAGGAGTTTTACCTGGAGTAAAAGTATGGTCGCTGGTGTATAGAGTTTTGATCTCTTCCAGGTTCTTCCAGAAACCAAATGCCAATCCGGCAAGAAAGGTTGCTCCGAGTGCTGATATTTCTTCTATAGCAGACCTCACTACCTCTCGGCCCAGAATATCGCATTGAAACTGCATCAGAAAATTGTTGCGGGTCGGGCCGCCATCGACACGCAGTTCTTGGAGTTCGATACCTCCTTCATTTACCATTAAATCAATCAGGTCCTTTACCTGATAGGCAATGCTTTCAAGGGCTGCACGGACAATATGGGCTTTGGTGGTGTTGCGGTTAATACCCGTTATGCTGGCACGTGCCGAATTGTCCCAGTAAGGTGCGCCCAGACCGACAAAAGCCGGAACCAGGTAAGCGCCATTAGAACTTTCAACCGAGGTTGCAAGTGCTTCAGTATCTGATGCACTGCCAATAAGTTGTAACTCATTTTTAAGCCAGCTAATTGTATCACCGGTGCAGTGGATATTGCCTTCAAATACATAATCAATTTTACCGTCCATTCCATATCCCACAGAGTTGACAAGCCCTGACGGTGCATCAAGGGGATCATTCCCGATGTTCATCATAATTGATGAACCTGTTCCGTAGGTAGCTTTGGCCATTCCGGGCATAAAGCAGTTTTGTCCGAAGAGAGCAGCATGAGAGTCACCTATTAACCCTGCAATCGGAAGGGGCTTCCCGAATACAACTGATGGATCTGTATATCCAAAAATTTCATCGCTGAACTTTACTTCCGGAAACATATTGGCCTGCAGCCCGAACATCTGAATCAGTTCTTCATCCCA
>DNOQ01000393.1 GCA_003501665.1 Bacteroidales bacterium
ACGCCAGTGGAATAAAATACCGGCCATTTTGCATCCTCAACCAAAAGGGCCGGAGAACCGGTTCCTGATATTTTATCTGCTCCAAGGTTTATTACAGCCACCACATTATCAGAGTAATACATTGTTGAATAAGCTACCTTGTTATCTTCTTTTGAATAGCAGGGATATCCGATTATCGTGTTACCTGTAATTATGTCAAGATCACCGGTCAGAAGGTTTGCCCCCAGGATCGCATATTCATCATTATAACTGTCGAAATAATCAAAAGCAATTATGTAGGGAGAGTTTTTTGAAAAAACAGGATTTCCTATACTGACATTCTCCGGGAGGGAACCATACAACTTTTTGATTTCCCCTGTTCCAAAGTTCTTAAGGTTGTTGTTCCATACATTTATAAAGCCAATATCCCAGTAGTTGATATCTTTCGTTGTGTTAGAATTCAGAACATTATATGCATCATAAATTAAGTTTTCCCCTGTATTGTCAAATTCAATTGCATCAGCATATAATACTCCACCTGCATTGGTGTTTGTATGGCTGGTGGTCGGATTGTACAGGTGGTATTTAACTCCCCTGATCGGATCGGATTGAAGATCAAATACATAAATTGCTGTATCAACCTCAGTGGATATTGCGGCAAGCCTGTTCCCGTCTTTTGAAATAGCTACATTATCCCACTCTGCATAGGTTGAGATATCTCTTTCATTAGTATTCGCCGGATTAAGATTAATGGCTTTAATATAGCTTCCTGTTGATACAAAGGCTGCTACAGTCCCATCATCGGAAACACTGACTTTCCCTTTCATTGCAGTGGTTGTCAGATCAATAAAATCGGTCCCTGATGTTGAAGATCTGTATAAAGTTGCCGGATCGGAGGTGTTTGTATCATAGCTCAGCAGGAAATCCACACCGGGATTTGTTTTGTAATCCTGAGCATAATCAATCTGTTCCTCTTCATAGATGCCTACAGCTTCAAAAGCTTCGGCAGCCTTTTCTGCTACCGGTGGTGCAGTTGTTCCATAAAGATCTGTTGCCGCCTGGATTACTGCGATCCTGAAATCGATGAACTGAGAAGTTGATTTGAGGTAAGTTGTCAGGGCACGGTAAAAAACCTGTTCCGCTATTTCTTTAGTTACAGCAGTTGCAAAAAGATAATAAGCATGACTTCCTATTCCGTTATTTATATGAACGCCTCCGTTATCCTCTTCCCCGATATACATTTCTGAAGTGTGCCTTGGCTGCCAGTAATGATCATTTATGGATGTTCCCCCGTTATGGGGATCAGCCATGTTCCTGAGAGCGCCTGAAGGATAATATGCAGGATTAACAATGTCTTCTCCTATCAGCCAGTCATCCCTGTCAACCATTGATCCGAAAATATCAGCATATGATTCATTAATCGCACCCGATTGGCCATAATATTCAAGGTTTGCAGTATTGGATACAATCCCGTGTCCCAGTTCATGTGCGGTTACATCAAGAGCACCTGCAAGTGGTTTAAAATGAGCCCCGCCATTACCATAGAATACCGCCTGACCATTCCAGAAGGCATTTTCCATTGAGGAGCCATCCTCTTCAGCAACATTGATTAATGAAATGATATTCCCTTTATTGCCGTTTATGGAATACCTGCCAAATGTATTATAAAAGTACTTGTATGTTCTTGTGGCATTGTAATGAGCCGATACGGCCGTAGCATTATTCCATATATTGGTTGCTGATGAAACATAATCATAGTCGAGTGTTGTTGTGGATGTATTGTTTGCATTTAATGTAACAACCACTCCCTCACCAGTGGTGGGATTATACATGTTTTCGGCAGCATTCACAAGGTAATAACTACCTCCCTCCTGGTAAGTATCAAGGATTCTTGTAACACCATTCAAATCTATAGCAGAAGCTGTTGCAGGTCCCTCAGAATTCGTAATATTATATTTCCGGAGTATCTTCCCTGTGCCGGCATCAACAAAATAGCGCCATCTTTCAATAAAATTAGGCCTTATTTCAACCTCATAAGCAAGTGTATACAGATTGTCCTCAAGGTTTAAAATGACTAAGCTGCATGAAGGGGATTCATATTTAAGTATCTCCTTTTCCGTTTCCCGCATTTCCCTGTAGCGGGTGATTTTCTTAATATCCCTGACAACTAAAGTAAGGATCTCCTCTGCACTATTTTCCGGTTTTGTATTGATCTCCCCCCTACAAGTATGTAATCTTCCGGCAAACCTCTCTTTTCCCGGCGAGAGGTGAAGGCTGGTTTCAGAACCATATATTTTAATCCCCTTGTATGTCTGTATGGCATTAATATGAGTTATTCCAAATTCATCTGTTCTGATATCTGAAATTGTAAACGATTCTCCCGGACTGCTAATCCGGGTTTTCACTTTCATTTCATCAAAAAAAGAATAGAACCTTTCTTCAAATGACAATCCCGCAGAGGATTTTTGTCCTGATACATTTCGCTCTATATAAACCGGAGAATTATTCCTGGAAATTATTTTCTTAACGTCACTGAAGTTCCTTTTAAATTCCGGGAACCGGATATCTCCCGGGAAATTGGATTTACTTCCCTCACCGCTTTTTGAATCATTCCCGTTTATGGTACGGTACCTGGCTGACAGAGACGGATTATTACCCTGCTTTTTCGTAACCGGTTTAAATGTTCTCTCCTGGGCAATTACTGACAATGACAGCATTAACAGAAGAGCTGACAGTAATTTTCTTTTCATGGATCGGGTTTTATTGTTCTTATAAGTTTTTTGTAAAAGTCCTTCAGAGTATCATTTGGTGTAAGATCATTCCATGTGACACTATTCTCATATTCCCGGGTCCTGACTTTAATGAAATATGACATGTTCCCGGGGTCATTTAATTCAATATGTTTAAAATCAATATCTTTAAGCTCCCTGATTATGGATTTCAGCCTTTTAACCGGAATACGATTTACTGTGTCAGGCTCAAAGGCTGAAATTCTTAATACTTCACCCTTTGCATTAATTAAATATTCAACCGGAATATTGGTAAAACCTCCGGTTCTGCCAAAATGTATTTCAGTTTTCACTCTTTTATTTTCCATAGCCCGGGAATTAATACATGCCGGAATCAAAATCAAGATAAGATTCAGGATGCATATATGAACGAATTTCATCTGTAAAATATGAATATTATATCATAGCTATTTAGAATACACGAACTTTAAGAAAGCACTCCGATCAATAAGATTGAATTATAAAGATAAATATTTTTACTTCCTTTCCCTGCCTGAATTGAATATATAATTTCTCAGGAAAGTAAGGTTTGATGGAATAAAGTGTAATTTTACTTTGTCAATATAATATCTAACCCATTTATTTATTTAATACATGAAACCTTCATGTTTCAGAAGCACAAAAGCTCATGAAAATAATTTACAATCATGAAGGTTCTCCCGCTTAAGGCGGGACAGGCTATACGAAACACTTAATTTACAACAATATACTAATATAATTTTCATATGAAAACCAACAATTCATTCATCTTCAGGATGCTTTTCAGTTCCATTGCTTTTATGATAATTTCTGCAGGACTTTTCGCCCAGACGAATTTTTCAGGAACCTGGGGATTCAACGATTCCAAAAGTGATTTCGGAGGCAGCCAGTTCAGGTTTGCAGCCACAACAATGGTTATTACGCAGGCAGGTAATGCTCTAACAGTTGAGAGTACCATGCCCGGCCGCGACGGTGGTGAGATGAAAACCACTTCAAAGTATAACCTTGATGGAAGTGTCAGTGAGAACCCGATGTTCAATACAACCAGGAAATCCACCGTAGCATGGTCGGCAGATAAAACTGCATTAACCATAACATCCACAATGACTTTCGAAAGAGAAGGTCAGAGCATGGAAATGAAAACAACCGAGACATGGAAACTGACCGAAGGAGGTAAAGTCCTGATGATTGAGAGCGTCAGGCCCGGGAGGGATGGTGAAATGAAAACCACAGCAGCCTACGATAAAAAATGATGGAAACGCCATGCATGGCGTTTCAACTTCAAAACCAGTCCTGTACCGTCACCTTGCGGTCGTGCTGGTAATCAGTAAGCCTGTAACTGACTTCAGAATCATTTTCGATCCTGTAAACCCAGTAACCTGATATACCTCCGGGAGTAAGATATGTCCTTCTGAGAAACAACCTGTCGCCAGGTGTAAACTCACATTTTTTACCCAGAGCGGAAATCTTGCCGTAGGTGCTGTCGCGGGTTGTTCTGATCCAGATTATATTATACCCGGTGAAATCATCCGGGTCCGTATTCCTGTATTCAATATAGTCGCCTGCATATCTTCTTGTGACCAATAACTGATCTTCCTCAACATTTACAAAAGATCTTTTTGAAGTAGCGCAGGATGAAATAATAATTCCGGCCAGCGCTATAAGTATTATTTTTATGTACCAGTTCATCGTGATTTTCATTCAGATATCCTCCTTTCAATAATTCAAAATTACCTTAAAGTAGCTAAAAAACCAATTAAGGAGAGTTACAACAAAGCTTTTTTATACCTTTGACCCCGCCCGGAAGCAGGGTAAAACATCCGAATGAATTGAAGAACAGGACAAAAAGAGGGTTTTTTAACAGAATGAAGGCTCTTCACCTCTTGAATATAAAAAAGGGGGTTTACGATTATATGTGGTTGACCGGCCTTAAAATAATTCTTATTTATGCTGCTGTTATGGTTCCTGTTGTGCTAATTGGCAAATACCTGATCAATGTCACTGCCCTTTTCAACTTTTTTTCTGATCATCTGTCTGATCCATTTATTTTTATTGTATTCCTGCTTTCGGAATCCTCTCTGGGGATGATCCCTCCCGATCTCTTCGTTATCTGGTCGGCAAAGTTCAGTTCGCCTTTTCTTCTTCTCACCATTCTCGGATTCCTGTCCTATTTGGGAGGAATTATAGCATACTATATCGGTCACTGGCTGTCAGGACAAACGAGAATAAAAGAATATTCCGAAGGTG
>DNOQ01000304.1 GCA_003501665.1 Bacteroidales bacterium
TTTTACCAGCATACCAGACCGCCCACAGTTGACCTTTTAAGCTTAAAGCCAGACTTGGGATTCCGGTAAATTTTCTACTGTCAGCAGAGTAAGCCGGGTTAGAATTTGGATTTTCTATTATTTGTGGTGAAATAAACGCCAGTCTATCACTTTGACCATAAATAGAATATGGAGCCAATATTCCTGCTATTATAAACAGTATATTGAAAATCTCGTCTTTTTTCATCTGTTGTTGGAATAATTAATATCAAAATACTAAAGAGTTAATCACTAACAGGCACTAATTATTTGTTTCAAAAATCAGATCTTTCAAATTAGCTTCATAAACATTCCCGTTTTGATCGGAAGCAAGGACAATCCATGGTGCATTCCTCGGAAAAGGATGCCGTGGACCTGTGACGTTATTTATGAAGCTGTTGTGTTTGCTGTCAGGCGAAATAACCACCTTCGGATTATCGAGAACTGTTGAAAGGGAAGTATCTATAATTGAGAATATTATTTTTGAAGAATGTGGAAAAGGTATTGATCTGTCTGAGTCGGTATAACCTGTCATTATTAATGAATTATCCTGAGTTGCGATAACAATCGGCCGGGTAGGGAAGTTAGTATTTTCCCTGTTTACGTATGGCAGATTTATCCATTTTCCTGCTGATGATCTTATGCGGATAACAAACTGAGGTTTACCAACCTGGTCGACACTGTTTTTTGTAGCTATCCATAAAGTACCGTCAGGCGCCAGAGATGTGTTGAGATGATCGTCAGCTGTCTTGTTTCCCATATCAATAATTTCTTCCTCGCCCCATATCTTTTGCGGATCTCCATCTTTGTGCGTGCGCATCAAGAGAGCTTCCCGAATCTGATCCGACCATATTACTCCAACACCTTCAATTAAAGGTGTAATGACGCAAATATCATCTTCGTCAATTCCTTGTGCCAGAATCAGTGGAGCAGACCATTTTTCATAAACGTCTAAAGTATACCATACACATACTTTTGTGCCGGCAACAGCGGCAACCCAAAACCTTCCGGTTCCGTCTGCGGCAATAGTGGCAGTTTCAATGAAGTCATTTACAGAAGGCGGATTTAATTTTGTAAGGATTCGGGTTCCCCATGGAATTTTGCAATATTTCACTGAAGACATAAGTCGGAATACTGTTAGTGAATGGTCTGCAACACCAACAGTCGTGACTTCGGTATTGTCCGCCCATACATCAGTTTGTCCGGGTAATCCTTTCAGAGATTCCGAGATCTCACTATGTTCGATCCAACCTTTTTTTGTACGTTGCCAGAGGGAGGGTCCTGAGGATCGCGGTAACAGAGCCCACCAGCAATCATACATAAACCATAGCTTGGATTGTGGTTTATCAGCTGTTGGGTTAGGATGATCGAGTCTTATTACCGGATCAGAATTTTTATATGATAAGTTGCCTTTTTGATGAAGGCAACTTATCATAGTGTACAAAATAATAAGAATTATTAAGGATCTCATTTATACCCCGTAACCTGGATTTTGCTTAATGCCTCTGGGATTAATATCTACCTGAGTCTGAGGTATCGGTAATAATAAATGATAGTCTTGTAAATTAGTCTTCTTCTTAGGATTTAAAACTTCAATTGCTCTCCCAGTTCTTACAAGATCAAACCATCGGTGTCCTTCAAAAGCTAATTCCACCCTTCGTTCCTGTTCTATGGCTAATCTGAATTCCTGTTGAGAGTTAATAGCTAATGCAGGGTTAGAATTTCCTGCAGTTTTTTGCGGTAAACCTGCGCGGATCCTTATCATGTTAAGATAATTAAAAGCCGGGCCATTCGGTTCGAAAGCTATTTCATTAAGTGCTTCAGCACACATTAAAAGGACATCCGCATAACGTAATACCGGCCAGTTGTCATCAGAACCCTGGCTTTGGACAGGATTGTCAAAGAATTTTATGCAAAATCTACCCTGTAATCCCGTGACCGTATTGCCACTTTTATCCACATATGATTCTCTTAATGAGGCATCTTTCCTTAAATCATTTGGTTCATATGCAGCTATCAGATCAACGGTTGGAATATTAAATCCTCCACCGGTACTATAATAATTCAGATACGGATAAAGGTAAGGAGTGTATCGTTCACAGAAGTTTGATCCTGTCCCTGTACCGGCACTTTTCTTGAACTGAACATCAAATATCGATTCTTTATGATTTTTATTGGCAATTTTCCAAAGATCAGCATAATTGGTTAGTAACTGATACTGGTTTGAATTAATTACGTCAGTCAATTTAATCTTCGCATTATTGAAATCTCTGATCGTCAGATATACTTTTCCCAGTAAAGCTGATGCTGCGCCTTTAGTCGCTCTTCCCTCTTCACCTTTTACCTGAAGCGGTAATTTATTTTCAGCATCCAGCAAATCATTAATGATCTGAGTGTAAACCTCAGATTTCTCAGTTCTGCCAGCCTCATAGGCTTCTTCGATAGTCTTCAGGACACTGGTAACCAGAGGTACATCACCAAACACTCTGACCAGATTAAAGTAGAAGATAGCTCTCAGAAATTTTGCTTCACCGGTAATTCTTCCTTTGAAAGCTTCTGAAGCAGTCAGCTTATCTATTCTATCAAGGATTTCATTCACCCGAAGAATACCCTGATAACTTTTATTCCATATATTTTCGTTAATTACATTAGTGACCTGATCATTAAATTCCTGAAGGTTGAAAAAATAGAACCTGTCACTGGCAGTCGATCCCATTTCGGTATTATCGGAACGTAATTCTCCCACTAGCTGGTAATAATCACTATAAGCCCCGTTTGATCTTAATGTTGAATATGCACCATATATGGCATTTGTGAAATCTCCCTCGTTGGTATAAAAAGTCTGAACACTTGAATTTGATATAGGCGCAAGATCAAGAAAGCTGTCAGAACATCCTGTTATTACAAGAATCAAAGCAAAAAATAACTTAATACGTTTCATAATTCTTAAATTAAAAAGTTACACTGAGGCCTAAAATTAAATTTTTGGATAAGGGATATCCAAAGTAATCTACTCCCGGTGTTAAAGCACTACTGTTGTAAGAACTGATTTCAGGATTATAACCGTCGTATTTGTCAAAGGTTAAGGGATTTTGAGCAGATATGTAGATTCTTGCATTTGAAGCCCGGATTTTACTGATCACAGATGGATTAAAGTTATATCCCAGTGTTATATTTCTTATTCTGAGGTAGGATCCGTCGTAGATATAAAAGGATGATACATCCCTTCTGACACCCCTTACATCGATACTTGCTTTGAAGACTTTTCCATTGCCAGGTTCTTCAGGCGATCTCCATCTTTCTCTTGCAAGGCCTATCTGATTTGTCCTGCCGGTCATGGATGCGATCTGATACATTGCAAGATTCATAATTTCATTACCGTATACACCCTGAACAAACAGACTCAGATCAAAACTCCGGTATCTGAAGGTATTTGTCAGACCATAGGAAAAATCAGGCTGGTAATTTCCGAGTACAGTTCTGTCATCGACTGTGATCTGACCATCCTTGTTTATATCTTTTACGATCGGATCACCGGGACGGTCGGTTGAAAGATGTGGACGATTATTGATTTCTTCCATGGTATTGTAAACTCCTTCAAAAACGTACCCGTAGAAATCTCCGATTGGTCTGCCTACCTGAGTAATATTTGTATAATACTGATAAGTAAATGCTCTGATGGGGTCATCGTTGGGTCCTAATGCAAGTACTTTATTTTTATTAAAGGAAATATTAAAATCTGTTATCCACTCAAATTTCCCAGTGATATTTTGGGTTAATATGGAAAATTCCAGACCTCTGTTCCTTACTCTGCCAATATTCTGTAATGAACTTGTGACCCCAAGAATGCTAGGTACCGGGACATTCAGTAATAAATCTTTACTTATGGTCTGGTAAACATCAGTTACTAATTTTATCCTGTCTTTCCAGAATCCTAATTCCAAACCAAGATTTAATTGTTCAGATGATTCCCAGCCAAGATTGGCATTTGAAAGCGTTGACGGTACTAATCCCGATATGATTTTTCCTCCAATAACATAATTTGAATATTCAAGAAGCCCTATTGATCCATAGTTGGGTATGGTATTATTACCTGCAAAGCCATAGCTTGCTCTTATTTTTAAATGATTAACCGCAGACAGGTTTTTAAGAAATGCTTCTTCAGATAAAATCCAACCCAGAGAAACAGCAGGGAAATAACCCCATCTGTTTTTGCTTCCAAATCTTGAAGATCCGTCAGATCTCAATGACATTGAAATAAAGTATTTATCCAATAATCCATAATTGATCCTTGTAAGATAGGATAACATTGACCATTCTGACATTATTGTTGAAGCGGAAGAAACCTGACCGGCATTCAGGGTTGGTACAAGATTATCAGGAAAATTAGTTGCACTGATCGAACTCGTTTCCATAACAGCTTTTTGAGCTGTAAATCCTATCAGAGCATTTATGCTATGGATTCCATTCCATCTGCCATTATAATTAAGAGTATTCTCCGATAACCAGTTGAACGAAGAATTAGTTGTGAAACTGCCGATAGCGTTTACTGTACTTTTTGAATAATTGGGTACTGATGGGACATTATTTCTGAAGCTTTTTTGAAAATAGTTATTCTTTAAGTCATAATTATCAAAACCAAAAAGAGTTTTTAAATAAAGTCCTTTTATTATATCATACTTAAGTGATACATTTCCCAATATTCTGTACTGATTCTCTGTCTGGTTATATTCGTTAATAAAAACCATCGGATTACGGACAGCACTAACGCTATATCCCAAACCAGCGAAGCATGGGTAACTTCCATCTTCATTTATTTTGGCAAAAAACCCAGGCAGGCTTATTGCTGTGGCAACAATGCCATTATTCCATTGGTGCGTTGTAGGTATGATTTTATTATCAATCTTGGTGGAATTCAGTCCAATGGTGAGTAATAATTTCTTTGTTATATCAAGGTCCATATTAGCCCCCAATGTGTATCTTTTAAAACCTGAGTTCTTGATAATTCCATTTTGATCAAAATAACTTCCGTTAATTTTATATCGAATTATGTCAGTTCCGCCGGTAACCAATAGTTGAGTATTTTGCATTGGTGCAATTCTGAAAATTTCATCATACCAGTCTGTTCTTACCCAATTATTCTTATCAAGGTAATATGGTGGAACCTGATAGAAAGTAGGCCTGGATGACATTTGATCATTTGGATCATTACCTAAATATTGCCATGCATTATTTACAGCATCTGTCGCAAATTCCACAAACTCTTCAGGCGAAAGTACATCGATTTTCTTTGTTACTTTCTGAAATCCATAATATGTATCGAAAGATACTTTAGGCGCACCTGATTTACCTCTTTTTGTGGTGATAAGTATTACACCATTGGCACCTCTGGAACCATAAATGGAAGTTGATGATGCGTCTTTCAGGATACTTATAGATTCAATATCATTCATATTAAAATTACTTAAAGCATCGTCACCAATAGGGAAACCATCGATCACGTACAGAGGTTCATTGCCTGCAGTAATCGATCCCACCCCTCTTATCCTTATTGAAGTGGAGGCTCCTGGAGCACCTGTGATCTGGCTTACTTTAACTCCGGGAGTCATGCCAACCAACGCCTCGGATACCGAACCAACATTAAATTCCTTGATCTTGCTGGTCTGAACAACAGACATTGAGCCAGTTACATTTCTTTTAATCTGTGTTCCATAACCTACCACCACAACCTCTTCCAGACTGAGTGCCTCAGAAGCGAGTGCTATATTTATAACAGACTGGTTATTAACAGGAATTTCCTGAATTTTATACCCTATAAATGAAAATACAAGAATGTCAGTTCTTTGAGGCACACCAATAGTGTATAAGCCATTAATATCAGTTGTTGTTCCAATAGTCGTTCCCTTAACCAAAATGTTTACACCAGGCATTGGATCACCTGTTGAGGCATCTGTAACTTTCCCATTTACAGATTGTTGTTGTAGCATAACATCCATTTTTGATGAGGTTTGAACAGGAGTCAGTACTATCTGTCGGTCACTGACAATATACCTGACATCATTTTTAAAAATCTCATTTAAAATGTCTTTTATAGGTTCTTCGTCGGCAGATATATCCACTTTCCTCTCCACATTGATCAGTTTGTGATTATAGAGGAAGTAAAATTCACTGACTTCCTCAATCTTGTTCAGAATACTTTCCAAAGAAGCATCCTTCATGTCAATCGAAATCTTCGTGTTTTGCGAATAAGTTGGACCTGCAATCACAGTAATAAAGCCGGAAAAAAACAAAAGAAATGTAATTTTCATGGTAAGAAGAAGTTTGTTACAATTACTATGTTGTCGGGCTGACTCACAGTAATTAAGATTTTTTTTCATACTTTTAAAGTTTTGAGGTTAATAACTGGAATGTTAATTGAAAAAAGGTAAAGACATTCAGTTGACCGTTAAATCGAGGAAAGGTGTTCCAGCACTTTTCCTCTTTTTATCCCGGGTCAGAATAATAAAGAATTTCATGTTGGCGCCATTGTAGATAGTTTTGTCAGTTAACAATAATATAATACATTAATTACTTATCAGTTCACAGGAAAAATAATAACCTTCTTTTTTGGGAAAGATCCGTCGGGCAAAGGTTTTCGTTTCACCTCGGTGAAATCAATGGGAGAGCTAAGCTTCAGCAACTTCAATATTTCTTCAAGGGATTCTTCCTGAAATGTTGCATGATATCTGTAATCATGCAACTCCTTCCCCCGAAGTTCGATATCTACGTTAAAGAGCATGCTCAGTTTGTTTAAGACCGTACTCAGCGGCTCATTCCGGAAGATCAGCTTCCCGTCCTTCCAGGCAATATATTTGTAGGTGTCATCTTCAATAACTGAATTTTCTTTTGACTGCCGGTTTAAAGTAAAATGCTGATCAGTATCAAGCTCGGAGATTAATCTTATATTCTTTTCATTATCGAATTCGTTTATAAAGACTTTTCCCGAAATCAGACTTACTTCTGTTACCGGAT
>DNOQ01000059.1 GCA_003501665.1 Bacteroidales bacterium
CAGATTTAATCGACCTGCTTAATAAAGCTCACCGGCGTTCCCACATTACCGGGACTTCGGAAAACGGAATTATTGCAGCGCTGGATCTTGAAGGGCGGCTCTTTACGGTCATTAACGGCATTGTCATTAACAGGGTAGTACCATTTGCCATTAAAAACCGTAGTAACAGAAAAGGATACCTTAATCCGGGAGGTGATGCCCTATGGCCTGCACCTGAAGGCACATGTTACGGGTATGAATATGCCACAGGAAAATGGAGGGTACCCCCTTCAATAACCAGCGCTGTCTGGGAAGTAATTTCAGATTCGTCTGATACAACAGTGTTAAGAGCTGAGATAGACCTAGTCAATAACCTGATGGTAGGGATACCCTGCGAATTCGAACGCCATATTAAAGTTACCCTCAAAGATAAGGTGCTCGTACAGGAGATAACTGAATTGATCCGTTATATCGGGAAAGAACAACTTGACAGGGAGGAGTTCAGGATAGCTCCATGGTCGTTATGCCAGTTTGATTCAGGGATAAACTGCATGGTAATCATGGAACCGCCTGCTCCAAATGATATCTGGGACATATATTCCCTCAGCAATTCAAAAAGGGGAATATCAGACGGGAAGTATGTTGTCGATACTCAAACTGACTTCAGGTTCCAATTAGGAATAGGAAAAGATGTTAAATGGATTCAGTATAATAAAGGTGATGATTTCAGCGTAAAAAGATTTGCCGGCAAAATAGCAGGAAAAATGGAGTACATTGATATCTCTGATATATCTCCCGACCAGATGCCATCCTCCAAAGGTGTGAACCTTAGTATCTATTGCGATCCTTCCGGCTTTATGGAGATTGAGGCTTGCGGGGGATGTCCTGAAGAACTTAATCCCGGGACTGAGACAAGTGTAACAATAATTACAGAATACCAGGTCAATAAGTAAAGAAGAATATCAACAGATTAATTTCACAAAACACAAAAAGTATTACAATAATACAAACAAATATGTCTACATCTCAAAGAACATTAGTAGCACCACTGATGATAATAGGATCAATGTTCGGTGTGCTCGGTTTCGCACTTGGTATCAATGCATTTTTCATCCCGTTTGTGCAAAAGGCGTTCGATATTTCCATAACTATGTCATATCTGGTGATGACCGCAACATTCGCATCATTTGTTGTTTTTGGCTTGCCATCCGGATATATTATCAAAAAAGCAGGATACAAAGGAGGAATGATTCTTGCCTTTCTTATAATGGCAGTGGGTTTCTATCTTATTGCCCCTGCTGCAAAGCATATAAATTTCTACCTTTTCCTTATCGCTTTGTTCATAAGCGGTATGGGACAAACTTTACTGACAGGTGCAGTTAACACATATGTTTCAATACTGGGACCCGGGGAAAGCGCTGCAGCAAGGATTGCAGGTATGGGGATATGCAGCAAAACGTTCTATGCACTTGCTTCATTGCTTCTTTCACTGTTCATGGATCTGTCGAATGTACATCTTGAGGATACCATACTTCCTTTTTACATTATTGCCGGCGTCCTGGTGCTTATGGGAGTTATGTATTATTTTGCACCATTGCCTGAAATAAAGGCTGCAGGGGAAGACGAAACTGATTCTGCATCAGAAGTTTCGGCTTATGCAAATGCAAAAACAAGCATCCTTCAGTTTCCCCACCTTTTGCTGGGTGTGGCAGCTATTTTTTTCGACGTTGGGGTTGAATATACTGCGCTGGGATCTATCAATGACTATGCTGCCTTTCTTGGCCTCCCATCTCCCCAGAACTATGTGTGGTTTGTTTCGGGGGGAATGGTTCTGGGATACCTGATTGGTGTAATGTTCATTCCAAAATATATCAGTCAGGGCAAGGCATTACTTGTTTCAACTATTGCTGCTATTGTCGTGACAATTGCCATCATGATCTTCCCGGGTAAAGTTTCTGTTTACCTTGTTGGATTACTTGGACTGGCTAATGCATTATTGTGGCCTGCAATTTGGCCGCTTGCAATAGCTGACCTGGGTAAGTTCACAAAAATGGGATCATCGTTTCTGGTCACCGGGATTATCGGAGGAGCTTTTCTTCCTCTGCTGTTTGGATATATCGCCGACATAGCATCTCACCAGACAGCTTATGTTGTTTGCCTGCCTGCTTACTTTTTCATTATGTATTATTCCCTCTCGGGAAGTAAAATACGAACCGGTAAATAAACGATATTTTGTAAGAACAGATTTCCATTAATAAACTATAAAGAAATGAAAAGGCTTTTAATACTTATCGCAGTAGCTATGTTTACCATATCATGCGCTGACAGGACAACAGAGAATACTGATGACGTAATTATTGAGAATGATCAGATGAAACTGGTCATTTCAGGTGATGGTCATACAAAAAGTCTGATATGCAAAGCTTCAAAAACTGAATGTCTGGTTCAAGGAAAAAATGTTCCGGTAAGCACAATTATAGAACCCCGACCGTATCAGAATGAGGTAAAGCTTGCATATCCAAATAAAAGAACAACTTTTAAAGCCAATTCGGTCCGCAAAGAAGGTGATAAGCTTGTAATCGGTTATGAACTGATACCATGGGAAGCAACTGTCGCTGTAAAGATCAATCCCGATTATCTGGCATTCACCCTCGAATCCTTCAATCTGACCGAAGATTACGGAATTGCCATGACTGAACCACCCATATCTGAGATGTGGTTCCTGCGACTTCCGGTTCGCAATCTGGGCCATTGGGGAGACTGGCTTAATGTTATCTGGGATGATAAGGTGGCAGTAAATATTCTTGCTGCCGATCCTCAAACAAATGCCGACTCGGAAGAGGCTGACGGATACCGGATCTTGCAGGCAGGTGTGGATGAAAAAGTTAAGCTCACGGGAGTAACAGCAGCATTAATTGCCTGTCCTAAGGATCAGCTCCTTGATAAAATAGCTGTGGTGGAAGAAGATTATAAATTACCGAATGGTGTGGCCAGCCGGCGACATGAACTCTATAACGCATCATATTACTGGACATCCAATGTTACTCCGGCCAATGTGGATGAACATATAAAATATGCCAGGATGGGCGGATTCAGGCTTATGAATATCTATTACCCGGCAT
>DNOQ01000428.1 GCA_003501665.1 Bacteroidales bacterium
TTATCTCATTATAGATCTCCTCCATAATACTTCCTGATACTGGTGTCTCTGATTTGGAATATGTTTTATCAGGAGTGTTTTTACACGACAATAAGCAAATAATTGTAATTATAACAGCAAGTATTGTTAAATCTTTTTTCATTTTATTATTTGTTGGAATTCATAATTGACTTCTGTTTTCTGAAGTTTCACGGAATTGGCAATTATATATCCGTCAACCATAATTTTCAATCCCTTACCTCTGCCATAATGATCTCCGTTTTTATCCCATATAATTGAAACAGATCTTCCGTGGTAAGGCACACCATCCAGACAAAACCAATCCCACTGGTCTTCAGTTATTAAGGGATTTATTATAAGCTTATTTCCGATCTGGGGTCTTAAACCAATCGAGCCATTGATTATAAGGTCACAGAAGGTTGAATGGTTATAATCTTTCCCTCGTTCCACAGGTGTCTCCCCCCATCGCTGAAGCATATTTCGACTGAGCCATTCACCAGTAAAGGGGTCCTGGTTTTCGTCGATCCAACAGACTTCTTCGTTGTTGGTCTTTTTAATGCGATGGCTTAAGGCATAATTTCTGACAAGTTTGAAATAATCAATTTTGTCAATGTATTTAAAGGGATTATCGTTTAGAAGATTAGCTAGTCCTGTAAGAGTTACGGAAGTGGAGAATGGCCAGGAAGGGCCATTCCATTGGCAGGCATGACCAGAATATTCAACCTTAAAACCAGGGTGCCTTTGTTCGGCGGTAGTCGGGCCAAAAGGAGCGTAGAAACCCCTTGGATCCATAATCTGTTTCCATGCCACCGCCATTTCATGATCGGTCAATCCTTCAAAATACCAGGGAGTATATCCGTGTAACTCCCGGACATTAGTGAGATGGATATTGTCATTTATTACAACCGGAATATTACCCTGACATCTTATTTCAATTCTCAGACTTGTGGTTGTCACCGGATCCATAGTCAGGACATTGTACCTATTGGCATCTATCCTGTTTCTGACTCTTGCCGGAACAGGATACCACTTTTTCCCTTTCCGGTAAAATGCATTCCATTCCCTGGGTAGTCTGAAATTAAATCCATCCTGATACCAATAAATCTTCATATTATTTACCGTCACCTGGCCGGAGAAATCATATTGGATCCATTCGAGTCTTCCCTTACGTGGATATAACACAATATTCTCGTTTTGCTGTTTGCCGGTGTCTTTCCCGGAGTAGTCTTTTTTAATTCGCTCAAGGATTTCAGGAGCTATCCTTTGCGAAGAGGAGACAATTGCTTTTCTTGTAAGACGCTCATCATCATTTACTATCCATGAAAGAACAGAAGCGGGTTTTGGATCCTGGTCTGATACGCGGATTCCTACTTTATAAAAACCGGCTTTCTTATCCCAAAGGTACTTATTAAGTGAATTCTTAATATCAAAAGCTTTTTGTTGGAATCTTTGTGCAATATCATCTCTGCCGGAAAGCATGGCAATATTGTAAATTGCCATTGCGTCACCATACTGATAGCTGTTTATTGTAGCCCGGTAACCGCTTCCGCTGATACTTACTTCCATTCCGTCACGCACATCAATCTGCCAGTATAAGCCATTGGGATCCATGCGTGATTTCTCCCATTCAAGATAATTGCTAATCATGCAGGGGAGGAGTTCTTCAGCAAAATCAAATCTGCCACTGACCAAAGCAAAATTCCAGATCGAATCTGATATCCAGAAGCTGTAATTCCTGGGTGCACCTCCTTTTCTAAACCAGAAATTAGCATAATCAATCAAGTATTTGTCTGACAATAACCATCTTCCTTCTCTGAAATGGTGTCCTCCGGGGCAGCAGATCGTATTGTGTCTGCCTGAATGCCCAATCTGAGGAAGAAACTCTGTGATAACCCAGCCATCCTCAGTATTACGAAGATGCTTACGGAAAGTCCACCATCTGAAATAGTAAGTCCTTTCAATTTCTTTATCAGGACATTCAAACAGGGGAATATTTTCTTTAAGGAAGTTTAAAGCATTTTCATTGATTATTGTCTGAGGATATAGTTCATTGTCATTATGGTTGAATTGCCTTACATAATCTTCCAGAATTTCAGGGCCAATAATTCTGTTAACCGGATGGTTGTGGTTTTTACAAATGTTGTCAGGCTTCAATTCCGGTATAAAGCTTAAAACAGGAAAGCATAAAGCCCCTGTTATAAGAAGAGATCCCTTTTTAATGAATTTTCGTCTTTTTATCATATAATATCAGCCAGGTAATCTGTTTCCGGCACAGTATTTATTTTTAATGTTCTTTATGGCTTCATTCAGGATCCTGAATTACCGGTATTGTCTGATTTTGGGATTTTATTGTCAGCAAGGTCCCTGCTTTCAGGTATCCATACAATCATTGTTGGTCCTGTTTGGCGGTTATTCCATGAATAATAAGGTATAAGGGTAATCCGAAGTCTGTTTGATATTTACAGTGCCATTTTCCAGCGGAATTTCAGCTTCACTGCTTGCATATAATGTTAAATAAATTTCATCGGATGTATATGAATAAATATAGCCGGGTGTCTGAAGAATAAGCCGTGAAATATTCGGAGGGCAGCAGGCTGTTCCGAACCATTCAGCTCTGCCGGTGGTTCCCTTGTTGAAAGTTCTGATGCTGTCACACTCAAG
>DNOQ01000231.1 GCA_003501665.1 Bacteroidales bacterium
GAGCCTGTTGTTAAATGGAGAAGCCATGCCAGCCTTCTGTTCTCAAACTGGCTCAACTATTGTGTTTACCAGGTTACACCTTTTGTGCTCGAAAACGGGAAACGGTAAGCAATACTTTGATTTTCTGAATCAGAGGGATATGAATCCATGCCAATGGATCAGTCATCGAAATTAATATTCCGGTAATAGGAAAGCTCATTGGCCATCTTCCTGAATGTCTTCCTGTTCTGTTTGTCATCCCGGGATCCGCTGATACGGCTGAGTCCGAAATAGGCATATGATGACGCATCATGCCCGTAGTATCCGAATGCCGAAAGCTCACTTATTCCTTTATTGTAGTACTTCTCAGCCAGTTCATGGTTGCGATATTTCTTCTCCTGAATTATCCCGTTGAAAATGGACATCTGCGCCATGAAATACTTGTTGCCGTTGCCGTTTCTTGTTGTTTTCATTACATCCTCCGCTTCATCATATTTTCTGAGAAGAAGCAGATTCTTTATATAGCCTGTCCTATAGGGGGAATTGGCGGGATAAAGATCGTATAGTCCTTTCGTATAGGGAAGTGCACGCTGGTAGTTGTTCTCAAAGTTCATGAAGATATAAGACATGAATGAATATGCCTCCGCTTTCAGCATAATGGAATTTAATGCAGCATTCTGCATCTCGGCTATGCCTTTTACCTTGTCGCCTTTTGGAAAGAGAAATGCAAGCACCTTATATATAGGATGAGCTTCAGGATAAGCTTCGCGGTAGTAATTATACAATCCGGTGAAAAAATTGAAATCGGGATAAACTGTTGCGTAATTGAACGACTTCCTGATGTACCTGTAAGTATCCATGACCATAGGATTGATCTTCGACTGAAGGTTATTGTCGGCATAGTACATCAAAAGCATTCCCCTTGCACCAAGATTGGAAAGAAGATATTCGGCATAGTTATTCTGATCCTGTTCCTTCTCGCACAGGCTGATGCATGTTGTCATGTCCTTCTCATACAAATCGGCAGCCTGGCTCATCGGAGTCAGCGGATGGTTCGACCAGTAAGTAAGCATCCCGTTGTACAGGTAAAGTACCGGATGATCGGGATAGACTTCGGAAAGCTTCCGGGCGGTCTGCCTGGCTTCTGAAAACCTGAAACCGTAAATATCATCAACACCCTCCTTCAGGAGACTTATTGCAGCTGTGTCCTTCAGTATCTGACCATGGACCGCCGGGGCAGCCAGTGCCAGTAACAAAAAAATACAATTCTTAATCATCTGTGACATGGTTGACACATATCAAATATTCTTCCAAATTACAACTTTTCCGGTCACGACGGTAACCGGTCAAAGGCGCCGGTAATAAGCCTCAACATAAAACGCTGATATAAAGATAACAGGGTGCAACCTGAATGATAAAAAAAGTTAATTATCCCGCTCGGCTGAACATAATTATCCGGCGGTTGTTTGAACATGTATCAGCCTATTTTAAGTTGTTCTTTAACTCACTAATCCCGTTCCCATCATGTTCTCTTTTAAAAAAATATTCAACGCTCAAGGGTTTGCAGGAATGTCGGGAAGGAGAACAGAACACAGAAATTTCCGTATTCCCCTGATCGGTGAAAAAGCGCCCTCATTCACCTGTGATTCAACTTCAGGAAAATTTACATTCCCTTATGATTATGGCACGTGCTGGAAGATCCTTCTGAGTCATCCTCTCGATTTCACACCGGTATGTTCGACGGAACTGATCGAACTGGCAGCGCTACAGGAGGAATTTGATAAAATCGGTACGGTTTTGTGCGCTGTGTCAACAGATCCCCTGGAAATACATAAGCAATGGAAGAAAGCTCTTGAGAAGATAGAATACAAGAATAACTCACAAGTGAAGATCAACTTCCCAATAATTGATGACGCCGATCTGGTGATAGCCAAACTTTACGGAATGATACACCGCGAATCGGACAACAACAGGGATGTGAGAGGAGTGTTTGTAATTGATCCGGATAATAATATCAGGGCTGAATTCTTCTATCCGATGGAAGTCGGAAGAAACATGGAAGAACTTTTCCGGACAGTAGTTGCCCTTCAGACCGCTGATGAGCATAAGGTTATGACACCGGCAAACTGGAAAGCAGGAAAAGACTTTCTTGTTCCCTTCCCTGTAAAAGCCCACATATCAGCCATGAGCAAGGAGTCGGGAGAATATTATCAGTACTCCTGGTTCATGATTTTCAAACGGGGAATAAGCGGAGACTCCAGAAAAAGGAACTAGCAAATCACTGAAAATTCACGTCCAGGATAATTTCTTTTTAAAAGCCAGGGCAACATTTACCAGAAGTATCAGAACGGGAACTTCAACCAAAGGGCCGATTACAGTTGCAAAAGCAACCTGAGAGTTAATCCCGAAGACCGCCACTCCCACAGCGATTGCAAGTTCAAAATCATTGCTTCCTGCCGTGAAAGCCATGGTGGTTGATTTTTCATATCCGGTTCCAATCCATCTGGCAATGAAGAATGTGGAGAAGAACATGACTGCAAAATAAATAGTGTATGGAATAGCTACCCTGAGGACATCCAGCGGCAGCTTTATTATGTTTTCACCTTTGAGCGAAAACATAACGAAAATTGTGAACAGTAGCGCTATGGGTGTTAGCCACGATACTTTGGGAATGAATTTTCCATAATACCATTCATCATTTTTTACTCTTCTCAGAACCGTGTTGGTTATTAATCCGGCAAAAAAGGGTATTCCCAGATAGATCAGCACCGTAACTGCAATTTCGGAAATTGACACCTCAACTACTGATCCGCTTAATCCGAAAAATGTCGGAAGAATTGTTACGAAAAAATACGCATACACTGAATAAAGGAACACCTGGAAAAGGGCATTGAAAGCCACAAGACCAGCAGCCAGTTCAGTGTCACCCTTTGCCAGATCGTTCCATACCAGAACCATTGCAATGCACCGGGCAAGTCCGACAAGAATAACCCCGACCATCAAACCCGGATGATTGTGAAGGAACAGGATTGCAAGAAGAAACATTACGATTGGTCCAATAATCCAGTTCATCGATAATGACAGGCCCAGCAATCTGAGGTTCTTGAAAACCAGCGGAAGCTTCTCGTACCGCACTTTTGCAAGCGGCGGGTACATCATGAGTATAAGACCAATGGCAATCGGAATATTGGTGGTGCCCGAGCTTAATGAATTCCAGAATTCTGAGATTCCCGGCGAGAAATAGCCTGTAATTACCCCCGCAAACATTACAAGGAAGATCCACAGGGTAAGATACCTGTCGAAGAATGATAATTGTCTGGTGGCGCTCATTGCAGTAATTTTCAAATTCTTTTTTCTCCGGATACTGTTATGCTGAATATCCCCGCAAGTTCTTTCCCGGGCTGGTTTGTTTCCGCATTATCATAATACTCTGACATAACTGAATCAGGCAGTTTAATCTCTTTTTGCTTGTGGACTTCAAGATTATCGAATCCTGCTTCGTCAATAAACTTCAGATATTCACTTATTTCGCTGGCTCCTGCCACGCATCCCACATACATCTCTGCATCTGTCTGAAGCTTTTCCGGCAGAGTACCCTTGACAACAACATCGGAGACACAAAAATGAGCACCCGGTTTAAGCACCCTGAAGATTTCTTTGAATGCCAGGGATTTGTCCGGGACAAGGTTTAACACACAATTTGAGATAACAACGTCAAATAAATTATCTTCAAACGGCATTGATTCAATGTCCCCGAGGAAAAATTCGACATTGCCGTACCTAAGCTTCTTACAGTTTTCCCTGGCTTTAGCCACCATCTGTTCCGTCATATCGAGGCCTGTTACCTTTCCGGTTTCACCGACTAATGCTCTGGCAACAAAACAATCATTCCCTGCACCGCTTCCAAGATCAAGAACGTGGTCTCCTTGTTTTATACCGGCAAAGTCGGTTGGAATTCCACAACCCAGATTCAGATCCGCATCAGGATTGTAACCTTCCCGGTTTTCATAACTATCACTGAATATGGTCAAATCGGGACCGGAGCAGCAACAGGATGTGCTTCCGCAACATCCATTCTCTTCCATATCCTGTTCGGCAATCCTGCCGTATTTTTCTTTAACTGCTTGTTTTAATTCATCTGATCTCATGGTAATAATTTTCAAATTTTCTCCATAAAATTTCCGAAATTCATCTCTGATCTGATCTCTTATTCTCCTGAATTCACTTAGCACATATTCTTCGGTTCCGTTTTTGCGGGAGGGATCTTCATACCCCATATGCAGACGATGTTTCACTTTGCCGGTGAATACAGGACAGGTCTCATTTGCATCATCGCAGACTGTAATCACATAATCCCATTCATCGTTAATGTATTGGTCAGCATTTTTTGGATAGTAATTGCTGATATCAACTCCGGCTTCAGCCATAACTTTTACAGCCGTGGAATTGATTAAGGCGGCGGGGAAGGTACCGGCTGAATGCACTTCAATATTACTGTCGAATGACTCAAGGAAACCGTGAGCCATCTGACTGCGGCAACTGTTACCGGTACAAAGAATAAGAATTTTCATCCCGGGTTGTTTGAAGCTGAGTTATTAAAATTGATAATAATTGTCTTTCCCTTGCAAATTTATAAAATCATTTCGTAATTTTGCGAAATATCAAAATATAAATTTTACAATGTCAGCAAAATTAGAATTTACACAGGAAGTTCAGAAGATCGCCGGATTCTCAAAGGCTCTCAGTCATCCTGTGAGGGTGTACATTCTTCAGAAACTCTCTAAGATGGGTTCATGCTGCTACAGCGGAGACCTGGTCGAAGAGCTCCCGGTCGGCAGATCCACTCTTTCACAACATCTGAAGGAACTAAAATATGCAGGACTGATACAGGGAGAGATCAATCCTCCCTATATTAAATATTGTATCAACAGGAAGAACTGGGAAGAAGCGAAACAACTTTTCTCTTCATTCCTTAACGAAACCGAAATCGCAGAAGCAAGCTGCGAAGTACAAGCAATTTCTGAACATCAATAATAAGACAATCACATTTTCAAATTTTCAAATTGAATATATGGAGCTCAAAAAAGAATTAAAAATACTGTTCTGGATTGCAGCAGTTTTTGCATTTGCTTTCTTTTTACCAGTTGAAAGTGCCAGGTTCAACACTGCAATCGCGGCCACTCTTGATCTGGTAAAATGGTATGCGCAGGAACACGTTATTCTCTGCCTGCTTCCTGCTTTTTTTATAGCAGGCGTGATTTCAGTTTTCGTGAGTCAGGCATCAGTACTAAAGTATTTCGGGGCACAGGCAAAGAAATGGGTAGCATATACGGTAGCCTCTGTTTCAGGAACAATACTTGCTGTCTGTTCATGTACAATCCTTCCCTTGTTCTCAAGCATTCACAAAAGAGGTGCAGGGCTTGGTCCGGCAATTGCCTTTTTATACTCAGGACCAGCAATAAATATTCTGGCAATAATACTTACTGCAAGGATCCTTGGATTTGAAATGGGAGTCGCCAGGGTTATCGGGGCGGTATCATTCAGCATCATTATCGGTTTACTGATGTCATTTATCTACCGGAAAGAGGAGAAAACCAAAAGAGAGGAACAGATGAACATTGTTCCTCCACCCGAGAAGAGGCCTATGTGGCAGACATCATTGCACTTCTTCACCCTCGTTCTGATCCTTGTCTTTGCCAATTGGGGAAAGCCGGCAGAAGGTGATACAACGAGTACCTGGTATTCCATATGGCACTACAAATGGTGGATCACCGGTTTCTTCAGCATTGTTTTGGGCTATTCACTTATAAAAATCTTAAAGATCAAATGGCAATGGGTGCTTGGAGCAGCAATTATAACAATTGTCACAATTTTAATTTCCAACTCTCTTATTGAAAATGATAAGCTAAGACCTCTTGTACCGATGCTTGTCGGAATAATTGCATTGAGTGTTATAACGATTCTCGATAAAGTGGATGAAGATAACAAAGCCTGGACAATTGCAACCTGGGATTTCGCAAAACAGATACTCCCCTTGCTTGCTATCGGAGTGGTTACTGCAGGATTTCTGCTCGGATCAACTCACGACGGAAAGACCATCGCAGGAGTTATACCAAATGAATGGATATCAGCGCTTGTCGGAGGTAATTCGTTATTTTCAAACTTCTTTGCATCCATTGTGGGAGCATTCATGTACTTTGCAACCCTGACTGAAGTGCCAATTCTGCAGGGACTTATTGCATCGGGTATGGGGAAAGGTCCCGCACTTGCACTTCTGCTTGCCGGACCATCTCTCTCATTGCCAAATATGCTTGTTATCAGGGGCATTATAGGAACTCAGAAAACCGTGGTTTATGTAAGTCTTGTGGTTTTAATGGCTACACTTTCAGGGCTGCTTTACGGTTCAATTTTTTAATCCGAAGAAAAAAGTTTAAGGTTTGATCTTTTCAAACAAACCAATAAGCTTCGTTTTATAGATTTCTGTAATCTGCGGCTCATGCTCCCCGATCGGTTTTACCGGGATCAGGTCGATTACTTCGGATGTAGATAAACCTGATTTGTACATCAGATCCAGAGATGCAATAATTGTCTCATAGATCGATCTTTTGTTTTCTTCATCAGTAAGTCCGATTTTCTCTCCTATCTCAGCGAGTTCTCTCCACTGGAACCAGAAATATGTGGGAAGCATTGCCGACATAATGGCATAGCTTTCAAGCTTTTCTTCGGAGACTTCAAATGTTGTCCCGAGGGAACTTAACAAATCCATCACCTCTTTTTTCGCTGAAGGATCAAATCCGGCCGCAAATGTCACCGGATTATAACCCTCATTGATGTATGATGTGGCATTGGGGATCAGTCTTGACAGGTTCTTAACATGACCTAGTTTCATCGATAACTTTGGCATGTTGATCTTTGGAGCCAGCGATACAATAATTGCATCTGCCTTTACATCATTCTTAACAAGTTCGAGAGTATCCATTACAACCGGTGGATGAAGAGCGATGAATACAATATCCTGGCGGGCGGCAGCGGCTGCATCGGACAATTCAACCTCAGGGAACTGCTTTTTCAGATTTGCCAGAACTTCCGGATTGGTGTCGGTCACAATAACCTTGCCGCTTAGCACATTTTTATTTTTAAAACCCTGCAGAAGGATTTTTGTCACCCTTCCGCCACCGATAAAACCAATTGATTTTTTCATTAAACTAATTTTAAATTTAGTCTCATCCTACTTCTTAAATATTCACCAATTCCCGAATAATACACATGCTCATGGATGAGCTAATTTTGTAAATTTACGAAAAGTTTATTTACATTACATTCAGGGAACCTGTGATAGTCTAATTAAATTACCTTAACACAACAGAGAATTGAGAAAGATAAAACTTGAAACACTGATCCGGTTTGCCTTGCTGACACTTACCGGTCTGGGTTAGTTATGCCCGGCTGTTCAGGCGCAAAGCGATGCGGCGAATAACAGCAAGCGTCCCAAAATCGTAATCTACCGGGTTAACATATTATGGGAAAACAGCACACTGAGGATAAGGGATATACATTTATTCAATGAGGAAATTCCGTCGGTTTACGAAACGGAGCCAACTACTTCAAACGAATGTAAATTCTTTACACTCCCGTTCGTCGACGGGTTCCTGTGGAGTGATAAAAAGCAGCTGGCAGGACTGAGGCTGAAAGTCACGGACGGCGGAAAGGAAACCGCTTTAACCGGAGGAGATCCGGTGATAACAAGTCCCCGGAAAGGAAATCTGCATGTTGTATGGCCTTTGAAATCAATAGAAGGAACCATCATTATTGATATGAATGAACGTGAATTTGAGATGGCTCTTAAAAGCAAAAAGAGCATAGGATGGTTTCTTGATCTCACTGCAGCCGACAAGAAAGAGCTGCCATTCATAAATATCAGCCGAAGTAAAGCTGAATGTAACTTTGATGGGGTTGACTATGCTGTAAAAGCTGCAAGAGGCGCGTTTGAATCATCTGTTTCCGGATCCGGTTTTAAAATCTTCCCGGAAAACAATCACATTGTTCTGAATTTATCAAAATAAACTAAATCTTAAAATCTTAATGGTCAGGCACAAGCTGGTCAAAGTATCCGACTAATGAATATCATTAATTACTGTTGTCATATCCTCAGCAAAAGATATTGTCGATCCATGGTTTTCAGGCATGCCATCCGGGTTATCCCTGTTAAGTCTGATAAGAAGGGCATCCGGATTATCATTAACCATAGTCTCAAATGGGAATCTTATTATCCCGGGAGTGTTGAATCCGACACCAAGTTCAAGAAATACAGTTGACTTACCTGCAGTCGCGATGATGAATTTTCTATAATTATCCTGTGCTTTATGCCAGTTACTATCCTGAACGAAATGATTATCCTTGCGCAGATTGACTTCCATGTCGCCGCCACAAACAGGGCATTTGGGAACCATGGATGATGGTATCCTGCAATCTCTTGTTTCCGAAAGCATTTGCTCCACTATCCGTTCATTATCATACAACTTGTCATGGCAGGCGTTCGCGCACTGGAACCAGCCGTAGTTACCCTGAACCTCGAAGAATCTGGATTTCTCAACTCCCGCCTTTGCAAACTGCCCCTCCACGTTTGTAGTGATGATAAAGTAGTCCTTTGAAAAAGCCAGCTCCATTAACTTAAGATATAGCTCCGTAACAGGTGTTTCAAACCGGTTCAAACTGATATGTCTTGCCCAGTATGCCCATTTTTCTTCCTGAGTCCTGAATGGATAAAAGCTGGAAGTGTAAAGGTTCTTCATCCCGTATTTTTCAATGAAAGGTCTGAGGTTTTCAGTAAACCTCCTCCCGTTGTAATCAATACCGGCTGCAGCCGAAAGTCCGGCGCCGGCTCCTATCACAAGTTTTTCTGCGGTTTTAATTGCAGTCCCGGTCCTTTTAATTCTATCTGAATATAATTCACCCATTCCTGACTGCACTCTAATATTTTACTGTAAAAGGAGTAATCAATATCCTTGAAAACATTAAAAACCACTGCCTCTATTGATGAATCAGGAGACTTATCCAGATACTCCCTGACCGTTCTGACTGCGGTTTCAGCCGCAAGTTGATTCGGGAACCTGTACTCTCCGGTTGAAATACAGCAAAATGCCAGGCTCTTCAGGTTGTGTTCACCTGCCAATGGAATACTCAACCGCCTGTGAACAGGTTGTTCTTCAAGCAGAAAATTCAGAATATATTCAATATCGTGCAACACTGATTAATAGGTTCTAATATGGTCCATTGAAAGGACTGGGGTGGAGGTATCTGATGGATTGAAACATGCAAAGGGATTATCTGCACATGCAGGAAGCCGGTTAACCGAGATCTCAGCACCTGTCAGATCAAGCTTTTCTCTCAATGTAACACGGGTGATACTATCCAAATCACCTAATTCAGTCACGCTGTAAGTTTTCATGTTTTTGTTTCTTTAAGTTTTAATCCTATGCCGCAATAATAATCCTTCAATTTATTATATGCAACATGGTCTGTTACGCACATATAAGTTATAAATATTGATTATCAATACTATAAACCTGATAGTTAGGGTGAAAGGGAGAGTGGGTGAAGGGGTGACACTTCATGAAAATCAGAACTTGTACCGGCAGGTCAGACTGAAAACCTGTGTTTCATAATAATTCTGATACTCCACCCTGAATCCTTCTCCATCAATTTCCTGGCGGATGCCCATCGTATTGAACATGTCCGTAGCAGACAGGTTCAATTCCAGTTTATTGCCGGCCATGGACTTCTTAATGCCCAGATCTATACCTCCCCTGGCCAGTTCCTTTCCCTGTCCTATATTTTTGGAACTGAAATACTGGGCGGTTGTTTCGATTTGAAAATTACGGGGAAGTGTGAACTGATTTATCAATTTGGCAAAGAATGGAATATCAACCCTTTCTTCAATTGAATATTGCTGCGGAAGGGGAAAACTTATCTGACCGGAGTGACTGAATATCTTATTCCTGTACAGGTTTGCACTTGCTGAAAGCTTCCACTGTTTCAGGATTCTCTGGTCAAAGGTGAATTCCACCCCGGAGTTGGTTGCTTTTCCAAGGTTATCGTAAGCCTTTATTGTTATCCCGGAATGTAAAGGATCCTGAATATAAATCCTGGTGTAATAATCATCTATGATCTTATGGTAAAGTGATGTATAAAATGATCCGGTCTGCCAGAGGTATTTATGTGCCAGTTCGAAATTCTGGGTGAACTGAGGTCTCAGCAGAGGATTTCCTATTTTCAGCAATTCAGGGTCATCATATTTTGGAAAAATCCTCAGAATATCTTCTCCGGGGCGGTCAACACGGCGGTTGTAGAATAATGATATTTTATTTGACCTGTTGGCTTTAAGTGTGAGCCTGACATTCGGGAAAAGGCTGAAATAATCGTACTGATTCTCTGTAAAGTATTGATTGGGAGCAAACTCATACTTTACTGAGGTATATTCGGCTCGAAGTCCGGCTTCAATGTCGGTTTTCAGAAATTCAGCCACCAGATTTGTGTAAGCTCCCGCCAGACTCTCATCCCATTCTGACCAGTCCCCAAAATTGTATATCAGTGCGGTATTTTCCGGATCCTTTGTAACAGTGTAGGTTATTGGCATATGACGCAACCGGCCCGATACACCTGCTTCAATACGGCCGAAAGGCAGTGGTTTTATGTAGTCGGAGGAAAGGAGGTATACATATTCTGGAGCCAGTACACGGGTTTTGTCCGTCCTTATCACAGGATATGGCGATGGTCCGTCCTGACTCAGGTTATAAGTCTCATCTTCCCATCCTTTTGTAAAAAGAAACTGAGTGTTAAGCTCGTGTCCGGCCTGCTGAAACCTGTATTTGTGCTGCAGTGTGATATTCGTAAATCCGGTTCCCTCACTTTCATGGAATCCCCATTTCCTTAAAGGCAGCTGATAATCCTGATTCCCAAAATACCACACTCTTGTGGTATCGATATGCCATTCATAGTCATAAAGTCCGAAAAGAGTGATGGTCTGATTTGATGAAATATTCCAGTCGAGTCCGAGTTTCAGGTTGTAATGGTATTGCGAGCGGTTTTCAGCCACCTGGCTTTCAGTCATATTTCCGTTATCATAAAAACGGGTGGTGAATTCATTGTTTGGCAGCCTGTGCTGACGGATCAGGTAGGACTGCCAGTAAATATTCAGCTTTTCAGTTCTATAGTTGAGATTCAGGGAAGGGGTGATTTTCCAGTTTTGTGAATAGCCCGGCATACCGGTCGGGAGATCAGCTTTACGTTTGGTTAACATCCCAATGCCCGGGGAAAGTCCGATGTCGCCTGTCAGTCCGGTAGCAGCTGTCTTTTTGAAAATAATGTTAATTATTCCTGCCATTCCTGCAGCATCATATTTCGCCGAAGGATTGTTTATAATTTCTATGCTTTCGATCTGTGATGCCGGTATGTTCTCCAGTCCTTTCTGACTTCCAAACCCGGTCAGACCTGATTGCTTTCCGTCGATCAATACTGCCACCTTATCACTCCCCCTCAGGATAATTTTACTTTCCTGGTCTATGACCACTCCCGGCAGGGATTTAATAATATCCAGGGATGATCCCGTAGATCCTGTAATGAAGCTTTCGGCTGAATAGCTCTTCTTATCAAGCGCCGCGGAAACAGCCTGTTTTTGTCCTGTGACATTTGCTTCACCAAGTGTTACAGTTGAAGACTCCAGATAAATATTTCCTATATCAAGAACTTTGTTTAAAGCCCCCACAAGTACACGGTGTTTCACTGAAGCATATCCTATATTTGAAATTACAAAATCATACTCCCCCGAAGGCAGACCGTAAACCGAAAACCTTCCCTGTTCATTTGTAAAAGTCCCCGTTACCAGGTCAGGAGTATCAGCTTTAAACACTGAAACAGTTGAACTTATAAGGGGTTGTCTGTCTTCCTGTGAAAATATTCTTCCGGAGACAGTTGTCTGAGCATTGGAGGCTAGTGGAACAGCCAGCAGTACTAAAAGCCAGATATATTTCTTCATTCTCAATTTTATTTGTGAAGTTATCTGTAGCATAGACAATTCTAATTGTTGTTTTATTGCAGGTGATAAAGACGACAGAAATATTTATCAGTATGTTTTGATTTTCCCCCGGATTAAAAAGTAACGGCCAGCTAAACTCGTTATCACTAATATTTTAAAGTCTCCCTGATCTCTCCGCAACTGAGCATCTCTTTGCCAAAATACGGATTAAGTATCTCTTCTGTCTCGCTTAACCAGTAGCCGCCTTTATTATTATCGTACATGGGACAAAACTGGTAATAAACGGTTCTATTCATCACGCCAAAGGTTTTTATTGCATCATAAAGATCTTTACTCAATGACTGGAAGGTCTTACGTTCCTGCTCCAATCCGTCTGAATTGATTATTGAAGTCAGGCTCTCCGCAATCCCGCCGGAAAGATCCATCCATTTCAGATGGTTATCTCCTGAGAGATGTTTCATATCAACTCCGGATAGTGCTTTCTGAAAGTTTCCCGCCGCCTGTATTGCCATTTTTGAGTTATCCTGAACCAAATAGTTTTTAAGATTCAGGTACTGATCCAACAGATTATTAAGTTGCATAATGAAATCCATATCAACAGAGGTTTTCTGGCCAGTATGACTTGTGTTTTCTGACATATCAATTTCCGACATGTCAGTATTCTCTCCTGATTTTGAGTCATCGGGCATTGTCATTCCTGGCATTGAAGATACTTTGTCCCCTCCTTGAGGATTCATCATGCTTGGTTTTCCTTCCAGTTGTGAAGCTGCATCCACACTAAAGGTACCCTGAGTCACTATCTCTTCACCTTCTGCCAATCCGTCGGTAACTATATAACCTTCACTCAGGACCGGTCCGAGGCCGATTTCCCTCAACCTGAAAACCGGTTCGTCTGTATTGGTATCCTTAACATAAACTAATGAGCGCTTGCCTGTCCAGAGGACTGCCGATTTGGGAATTATGATATTATCCTTGTACTCTTTCAGGCCCGATGAAACAATTCCTGTCGCGAACATCTCAGGTTTCAGCTTTCCTGATAGATTTTTAGCCTCAACACGTACTTTTGCCACTCTTGTGACAGGATCTAAAATCGGGTCTATGAAAACAATATTCCCCGAAAGTTCAGATCCCGGCATTGCCTGAATTGAAAACTTCACTCTGTCTCCCTTGTTTAAAAATGGGAGATCGGTCTCATAGGCATCAAATAATACCCATACATTGGACAGGTCTGCAATCTCAAAAAGAACAGATCCCGAGGACACGTAATCGCCAGCACTTACCCTGCGTGAAATAACAGTGCCGGATGTATTGGACAAGACTTCAAAATTGTCAATTATCCTGCCTGAATTCTCTATTGATGCTATCTGATTGTCGGTCAGTTTCCACTGACGAAGCTTTTCTTTTGAGGCTTCATATAACTCCGGCTGGAGCTGTTTAGTCTTTACAGTCTCCAGCAATTCCTGTTGTGCAGTAACCAGTTCAGGGGAATATATTTCTGCCAGTTTCTGACCTGAGCGGATCTGTTCTCCGGTAAAATTAACGAACAATTTTTCTATTCTTCCCGGTACATGTGAAACCTGACTTTGAAAGAGTCTTTCATCTGCCTGAACTTTCCCGTAAAGTCGAACCTCCTTGACAGAATTCTGTTTTGATACCTTTGTTGTAAGAACATTTGCCAGAGCTGCTGCTTCTCTTGTAAGATGGATTGCATCAGGATCGTATGATGATGAACCACCCTGTACCAGGGGAATCAGATCCATCCCGCAAATCGGGCATTTGCCGGGTTGCTCCATACGTATGTGAGGATGCATTGAGCAGGTCCAGACAGTACCTTGTGCTGCTTCAGTCAGATGTTCATGTTTTTCCGTCTGACTTCCGGATGAATGAAAGAAAATCCAGCCAAGGAAAACACCGGCAACTAAAAGAAGTCCATAGTGTAACCACTTGCCGGAGAATAGTTTTGGATATTTATACTTTTTCATGATGAAACTGGTTTAAAATTCAGAATTTGCCATAAGGCGATTCAGCCAGGCTGAAGCTGTATTCAGGTCAGTGATTGCTTCAACCTGTTTAAGCTCATAATCCAGTGTCTGTTGCCTGGTACGTAATACATCAGTCAAGTCAGCAGCAGACACTGAAAAACTTTTCAGCATTATTTCAAGCGATTTTGAAGCAAGTAAATATTGATCCTCATAAAGTTTTACTCTTCTCCGGGCATCCTGATAAAGCTGAACAGCCATAAAATATTCAGTCCGGAGAGAATTTGACACAGCCTGATAACTCATCGAGCTTGCTTCTCTTAACAAACCGGCTTCTTGCCTCATCGCTGTGTACTTTTTCCTGTAAACGGGAAGAGTTACAGAAATCATTGGCATAATCATGTCTGTTCCGTTCATTGAGGAGGAAGACATGTTACTCCCATTGATAAATGAATAATTTACTCCAAGACCAATCATCGGATAACCCATTCCTTTCACCATTTTTTCCCTTGCCTGATACGCTTCTTTTTCATAATCAAGCATATTAAGCATCGGATTCGCACTTTGAATGGTGTCAGAAACGGCCAAAAAATTCAGATCCAGAGTATCAGGCAGCAATACATCATAAGTATAAACTTTCGTTAAAGGAGCCCTGTTAAGGTGGTTATTGAACCCGGAAACTATAGTTTGCTCCTGATTCCTTAATAAAGCAATGCTGTTTCTCAATTCACCCACTTCAATCTGTATCCTGTATAAATCAATCAGGTCTGAATTCCCGGCTATACTTGTTTTATACCTGATCAGTGTCAGCTGCTCAATGACTTTCAGGTTCTCCAGACTTTTTTCAGAAATGCTGATATTCTTTCTGACTTTGAATAACTCATACCACGTACGCCGGACATCATACCATACCTGAAGCCTGGCATCACGAAAAAGTTCAAATTTCGACATTGCCATCAGGCTCATTTCATCCTTTGCATTTTTAAGAACACCAAACCAGGGAAACATCTGCATCAGCCTCATGTCTGCCGCCTGCTTTCCTCCCGGAAGTTCCATAGGAGTAATAAATACTCCAAGATCCAGCTGCGGATCCGGAAGAGTCCCGGCCTGCGGGATTTTTTTCAACGCAGCTTCATATTCAATGAATCTTTGCAGGACAATGGGATTATTCTCTGCTGCCAATCTGAGGTAAAAGGACAGTGAATCAGGGCTTTGTTGACTGTATGAATATACTGAACCAGTAATTAAAACCACCGAAATTAAAATTGAACTAAATACTGTTTTCATTTTCAGTCAGATTATTGATATTTTGACTTTGTCCAGGCAAATGATGACTCACGGCTCGTTCCCTCCAGACAGCCTGGAGCAGCGGAACAATAAAGATTGTCATTACCTGTATTACCATCCCGCCAAAGGCAGGTATTGCCATTGGGACCATTATATCTGCACCCTTACCGGTTGAGGACAGAACCGGCAAAAGAGCAATTACGGCAACGGCAGTGGTCATCATGGCAGGCCTGACTCTCTTTTTGCCTGCAATAAGTACAGCCTGCCTGACCTCAGAAACCGTAGAAGGTTTTTTCTCTTCGAAGACCTGATGAATGTAGGTACCCATTATAACCCCGTCATTGGTGGCAATCCCAAACAGGGCAATAAATCCAACCCAGACTGCAACACTAAGATTGATCGTATTAATCTGGAAGAGGTCACGCATGTTCAGACCTGCGACAGCGAAGTTCATGAACCAGTCCTGACCATAGAGCCAGAGCATGATAAATCCTCCAGAGAAAGCAACAAAGACTCCTGAGAAGTGTATCAACGAGGCTGTAATTGTGCGGAACTGAAAGTATAAAAGCAAAAAGATTATTACCAGACTGACAGGAATAACTATTGCCAGTCTTTTGGTAGCCCTTATCTGGTTCTCATAATTTCCGGCGAATTTATATGTAACACCGGCAGGAAGAATTATTTCACCTGAATCAATTCCGGATTTGATAATATTACTTGCTTCCTCCACAACATTTACTTCTGCTTTGCCCTCCGTCTTATCGAAAATAACAAAGCCTGTGAGAAATGTATTTTCACTTCTTATCATCTGAGCTCCACGGGTGTAATCTAAATCTGCAACTTCACCAAGAGGAACCTGAACACCATTCATAGCAGGAATTAGTATTTTTTTGAGATCTTCGGGATTGTCCCTCAATTCACGTGCATATCGAACTCTGATGGGAAATCTATCACGACCTTCGACTGACGTTGAAAGAGTCATACCGCCTGCCGCAACCTGAAGCACTTCCTGTACTTCACTTACAGTCATCCCATAACGCGCCATCGCTTCACGGTTAAGTGTAATTTCAAGATACGGAGCACCCACTGCCCTGTCGTAAAACACTGCAGATGCCTTAACTGAGGGTACATTTTTCAAGATTTTCTCAAACTGCATCCCTGCTTCCTCAATCGATTCCAGGTCAGGTCCATAGACTTTCAGGCCCATCGGTGAACGCATTCCCGTGGAAAGCATTACCAGTCTGGTTTCAATAGGTTGCAGCTTTGGTGCCGATGTTAATCCGGGTACATTTGTCACTTTGACAATCTCATTCCAGATATCGTCCGGCTTCTTTATCTCAGGTCTCCATTGACGGAAATACTCGCCCCTGCTGACCTGAATCAGACTGTCGCGAGGAATTACTCTGAATCCTTCTGCCGCCGGATTGTATTTCAGGTTTCCTTTAAGGAAAAAATTACCTTCCCTGTCCGTTTTGAACTGCATCCTGTGTCCGTTTTCATCAAGGATATATTCCGGGCGATAGTTGATGGTGTTTTCGAACATTTGTACAGGAGCGGGATCAAGTGCTGAATTAACCCTTCCCCATTTACCAACAGCCAGTTCAATTTCAGGTATGGCCGAAAGTCTTTTATCGAGAATTTCTATATACTCCAGGTTTTTTTCAATGCCTGAGTGAGGCATGCTGGTGGGCATAAGCAGGAATGAACCTTCATTCAGGGCAGGCATAAATTCCTTGCCTGCTCCCGGGAAACTATTAATTGCACCCTGCCATAATGAGCTTTGCCGAAAACTTTTAATTCCCAGTTTGTCAAAACCGGTTGCGACCTTACCAAACACGTTGTCAAATCCGATCCAGGCAACTAATCCGAAGAGAAGTGAAAAGGCGGGGATCATCAGAAATTTCCATTTGTTTTCAAGAGCCCATGCCAATATGTCTGCATAGAAATGAACCATCGACATGAGGGCAAGTAGGATGACTGAAATAATGCCGGTCACAAATAAAAAATTGACAAACTCACTGTTATGTGCTCCAAGCGGCAACCATTCCTTTGACAGGTACCATATTGCAAAAAGTACAGTGATCAGAATATTTATATAATTCGGAAATTCCTTTCTTCCTTCACTCCATCTGAAGGCAAGGAGGTTGTTTATCCCGACGGCTGTCAGAGCCAGGGCAGTCCAGAAGTTCCATATAATTGCCAGAACAAAACCTGCAAGGATCAGAATGCCGTTCCATATCCTGTAGATTTTCCTTTTATCAAAAGAGACGTTAAAGAATATATGAACCAAAGTAGGCAGAACAACTATTCCCAGTATAAAAGCTGATATCAGGGCAAATGTTTTTGTGAAAGCAAGGGGATGGAACAATTTCCCTTCCTGAGCCTGCATGGCAAACACCGGAAGAAAGCTTACAATTGTCGTTGCCACTGAAGTTACTACGGCTGCTCTGACTTCAGTGGTGGCATGGTAAATGACCTTTAATAGTTTTTTGCCCCGTGAACCATGATTCTGCGGCATCTCAAGGTGTCGCAAAATATTCTCGACATCAACAATCCCGATGTCTACCATTACACCAATGGCAATAGCAATTCCCGATAATGCGACAATGTTTGCATCGACCCCGAAAAGCCTCATAAGAAAAAAAGTCATCAGAACTCCTATTGGCAAAAGTCCTGCAACAATCAGGGAAGCACTTAAATTAAGGACCAGCACAATAATTACGATAATGCTTATCAGTATCTCATGCGACAGAGCAGATTCAAGAGTGCCTATTGTTTCCCTGATCAGATCCGTCCTGTCGTAGAATGGAACTATTGTAACCTTTGATATGGAGCCGTCAGGAAGAGTTTTTTGCGGCAATCCTGTTTCTATCTCCTTTATCTTTTCTTTTATATTGTTTATGACCTCCAATGGATTTGAATGATAGCGGGCCACAACCACTGCACCTACTGCTTCAGAT
Organism: Bacteroidales bacterium; assembly: GCA_003501665.1. Taxonomy (GTDB): domain Bacteria; phylum Bacteroidota; class Bacteroidia; order Bacteroidales; family VadinHA17; genus LD21. Next base: position 18,240 of record DNOQ01000231.1, read on the forward strand.
CCGCCTTTGTCGAGGCCCCCTCTTCTTGTAGCGGGACCCAGAGCGACTTTTGCAACATCCTTGATTCGTACGGGAATATTATTTCTGACTGATACGACTGATAATTCAAGGTCATCAAGAGTCTTTACATAACCAATGCCCCGGATTATGTATTCGACGCTGTTGAGTTCGATTGTTTCAGCACCTATATCAAGGTTGCTCTTCTCAACAGCATTCATAACATCCATAACTGAAACGTCATATGCTTTAAGGGCATTGGGATCAAGGTCAACCTGATATTCTTTAACGAAGCCCCCTGCCGATGCCACTTCAGAGACCCCTTCAGCTGTTGAAAGACTGTACTTTACATAGAAGTCCTGAATAGTTCTTAATTCCTGCGGATCCCATCCTCCGTTAGGTAATCCTGTTTTGGGATCCCTGCTTTCCAGAGTATACCAGAAAATCTGGCCAAGTGCTGTTGCATCAGGACCAAGGACGGGCTGAACGCCTTCAGGTAAAGTCCCGGGCGAAAGTGAATTCAGCTTCTCGAGGATTCTCGATCTGCTCCAGTAGAACTCGACATTATCCTTAAAGATTATATAGATAAATGACATACCGAACATTGATGTACTTCGTATAGTCTGAACTCCGGGAATCCCGAGCAAAGCAGTTGTCAAAGGATAGGTAATCTGATCCTGAATATCCCTGGGAGATCTGCCCATCCATTCAGTTGAGACTATCTGCTGATTTTCTCCTATGTCGGGAATAGCATCCACAGGAACCGGACTTCGGGGCAGTGTTGTTGTTTTCAGATTAAATGGCATGGTAACAAGGCCCATCACAATAAAAGCGGTGAGAAAAATGAAAGTGATCAGCCTGTTCTCAAGGAAGTATTTTACCAGACGATTAAACATATTATCAGAAACTTAGTCCATGGATAGAATAATAAAAATTCACTTACAAAAGCCTGAAGCATAACAGTAAAATACCTCGAAACAGATACTTATATCAAGCTTCAGGTTTCAGTAAACCGTAATGAATAATCAAATGCGGTAGACGCAGATTTCTGATAATGAAGGAGCTGACTTTAGTTTTTCACCTGGCGGTAACTCCCATGTCCTGTAAACATCCATATAAGGTCCCCTGAACAAAGCATTGCATTCAGGTACAGATGGGATATCTCTAAAATCAGCAGTATGAGATAAATTGAATGATTCCGGAAAATAATTGCTGCTCATCCGGTAAATGGTTACCTGGTCCTTGCAACATTTATTATCTATGGAAGCATGATTCGGGCAAGCATTCTGAACGTTCTCCATACCGCATGAAGCCAGCCTCCCTGAAAAAGATAATTTCGTTTCAGCCAGTTCACCACCACAGTAATGTTTGTCAATACTTACCGTCATTCCTGAGGCAAGCATAAAAACTCCGATTAATATGGTAAAAGCCCCTTTCATGTTCTGTTAACTTAATGAGAAACAGATTAGCTGCATAAGTTGTTCAATTTTAAAGATATTTTATGGAATCAGGAAAGGCTGAGAACATTCGGCCGCTAATCAAAACATTTTAATATTTGTTTTTATCAAGTGATTTACTCCGGTATTTTATTTATATTTAGATCTCTAATTATTAAGATCACATACAACCATGAAAAGTACCAGAAGGGATTTCCTAAAATCAGCAGGCGCCTTTACAGCAGGTGCATTTTTTATCCCCAACCTGA
>DNOQ01000233.1 GCA_003501665.1 Bacteroidales bacterium
GTAGTCCCTGTATGAGTAGCGTGTTGAAGAATATCTGTTGTAATCGCGGTAATTGTAAGTATAGTACGCTGGTCGGAAATTGCTATACCAGTAATTGTGTCTGTAACCGTAATTATGTCCGTACCAGTAGTGATTTCTCCATCTGTAACCGAGGTTAATATTGATGACAACGGGTGAATACCATGCTGAGTAGAACGGATTATAACCATAGTAATAAGGGTTTCCCCAGTATGAATCATACCAGCTATAATAATAAGGATCATAATATCCGTAGTAAGGATCATACCAGTCATAATATCTCCAGCCGTAACAGACAGGAAAATTTATCGAATAACCGAATCCGATTCCGCTTCTTCCATAAATACTTATACCCCATGAAAACGGACGGTAATTATACCAGTAAATTTCTGTAAACACAGGAGAATAGTAGTCGAAAGCCGCGTATGACCTGTGGAACCTGTTAATACGGGATGTATAGTAGTAGTCATAATTATCATAATAATAATTATTTATCACGATTCCGGCTTCATCATTCATGAAGTCACGACTATCAGCATACTGTCCGTTTGCATTCATCAATGCAAGTGCCAGAGCTGATAACATTCCGATGTAGTATTTTGCTTTCATGATGAACCTCCTGTTTTTTTAATGATAACTCAAGTTTTTATCTATTTTTACGCTTTATTTTACGTTTAGTTACCTTAATTCAAATAGTGTACCAAAAAATGGCGAAGTATTTAACCAACAGGGATGAAAATTATGCACAGTGGTATAACGACCTGGTTATCAAGGCAGATTTGGCAGAAAACTCGGTTGTAAGGGGTTGCATGGTAATCAAGCCTTACGGATATGCGATCTGGGAGAAGATACAGGCTACCCTGGATAAAATGTTCAAGGCAACAGGGCATGTGAATGCATATTTCCCCCTTTTTATACCAAAATCGTTTTTCAGCAAAGAAGCAAAACATGTTGAAGGATTTGCAAAAGAGTGTGCCATAGTTACTCATTACAGGTTAAAGAATGATGAAACGGGAAATGGTATTATGGTTGATCCGTCTGCAAAGCTTGAAGAAGAACTTATTATCAGGCCCACCTCAGAAACAATTATCTGGAATTCATATAAAAACTGGATCCGGTCCTACAGGGATCTGCCTTTGCTGATTAATCAGTGGGCAAATGTGGTTCGATGGGAAATGAGGACAAGATTATTTCTGCGGACAACCGAATTTCTGTGGCAGGAAGGACATACAGCTCATGCCACACGGGAAGAAGCTGTTGAAGAGACTGAAAGAATGATAAATGTATATGCCGATTTTGCCGAGAATTACATGGCTCTCCCGGTAGTTAAAGGATACAAATCGGAAAATGAACGCTTTGCCGGGGCAATAGACACTTATGCCATTGAAGCCCTCATGCAGGATGGTAAAGGCCTGCAGACAGGTACGAGTCATTTTCTTGGTCAGAATTTCGCTAAAGCATTTGATGTTCAGTTCACTGATAAAACAGGGAAACTTGAATATGTGTGGGCTACTTCATGGGGACTGTCAACCAGATGCATCGGGGCTCTCATTATGGCACATGCAGACAATCACGGACTGGTACTGCCACCTCTGCTTGCACCCATTCAGGTGGTTATAATACCTATTTACAAAAACGCTGAACAGCTTAATTCCATTACAGACACTGCAAAAAGAATTAAATCGGACCTTGAGGAAAATGGAATATCAGTAAAATATGATGACCGTGATACTAATAAACCAGGCTGGAAATTTTCTGATTACGAACTCAAAGGTGTTCCCGTGAGGATTGCCATCGGACCCCGGGATGTCGAGAATAATACAATTGAGACAGCCAGGAGAGATACCCTTGAAAAAGAGACAATACAGGCATCGCGAACTGTTGATCATGTTAAAAGATTGCTTGATGAAATTCAGAAAAATATTTTCAGGAAAGCTTCTGAATTTAAAAAAGAGAATACCTGGTATGTCGATAAATGGGATGAATTTGTAGACATAATCGAGAACAGAGGAGGATTCATAATGGCACACTGGGACGGTACCGGTGCCACCGAGGAAAAAATAAAAGAAGAAACAAAAGCTACCATCCGGTGTATTCCGTTCAATTCCCCTGAGGAGGATGGAAAGTGTATATATACAGGTAAACCTTCGGCAAGAAGAGTCTTGTTCGCCAGGTCGTATTAGATGATAAAATAACCTTTTGAGGTACTGTTTATCTGATTATTACCAGATATCATTAATATTTGCTAATTTAGGAGCTTTAATCTGATATAAATAGTTTATTATGTCTGAAATCAGCGAAAAGAAACAGGCTATCGTAAAAACATTAAAAGAAAAATCCCTGCTTAAACAAAAAGTGTACGACCGGACTTTCGAAGCATTCTGCACCATAAAGGAGATACTCAGGGATTTTGCAAAAGAAGGGAACACAAGCCTGGGAAATATTGATCCGAGAATTAAGCTGGAATTCACCGACAGAAGTAATTTTGATGCCCAGCTAAAAATCGCCGGTGATATCCTTTTTTTCAGCATGCATTCAAATGTGTTTCAGTTCGACAGGGAACACCCGGCATGGAAAACAACCTATATTCAAAAGAATAAATTCAATGCATATTCAGGAATAATCAATATTTATAACTTTCTTTTTGATTCACTGAAATATTCGCGTCTTGACGACCTGGGGTATCTGATTGCCAGGATATTCATAAATCATGAAAATCAGTATTTTGTTGAAGGAAAAAGGCAGATGGGTATGCTCTTCACAAATTACGGAAATGAGGAAATAAGTCATGATTCCCTTCAGATAATTATATCCACGGCAGTTCAGTATGCCCTCGAATTCGATCTGCTTGTCCCCCCTTATGATACTGTTAAAATTGCCACCGTGGGGCAGGTGGAAGCGAAAATACAGCACTCAAGGCTCATTACAGGCAAACGCCTGGGATTTCAGTTCAATTCCGACGACGTACTGATCGCAAATTCTCAATAAACCAAATGTGGAAATTGCATTAAAATACAGGTGTTATAAGAGGCCTTTCTTCCTCATAGCACTTATGCTCCTGAATGCAATCCTTCTTTCTCAAAAACGCTCTGATACCGATACAATATTTCTTATTGTTCCGGGGGATTATTACCGCTTATGGGATAACCATCTCCCGGGAGTTAATTGGCCGGTATATACCCCTCAAAGACTCAGACCTCCGTCGCTTTCCGATAATGACAGGAATCCCCTTTTTTTCGATTCACTGAAGGTAAAAGCTTCAAAACGATTGATAACAAAAAGATTGTATGACTTTTTCATTGTTTCGAGCAAACCCACGGCTACAAATCAGATCTCAGGTTCAAGTGAAAATGATTACCTCAGGTATAAGGGGAAGGTGATCAGAAAAATTGAAATAAAGCGTCTTAATGTGTTCGGTACTGATATAAACAACCCACTGTTGAGTTCTTCCGGCAGTCTCGAAAACCTGCTGAATAAAACTCACATAAATACAATCGAAACTATCATCAGAAAGAACCTTCTTTTTGCAGAAGGAGACACTCTATCTCCTCTGGTTCTCAGTGATAATGAAAGGATTCTGAGGCAGTTACCTTATATTAATGATTCAAGAATCCTGGTATATTCCGAATCAGAAGATTTTGTTGATGTTATGGTTGTAACCAAAGACATTTATTCAATCGGAGGTTCATTTGAATTCTCATCTGCCACAAAAGGATGTTTATCAGTTTACGATAAAAATATCTTCGGCCTGGGCCATGAACTGAGATTCAGAATGCCTTATGACTCAGACTCAACAGACTCACCGGGGATTGGAGTTTATTATAATATCAATAACATCTCGAAATCATTTGCGAACCTGAATCTTTACTACTACGATGCACTCGGAAGAAGAATGTATGGATTCGGGATCGACCGGAAACTTGTCAGCTCAACAACAAAATATGCGGGAGGAATTTTTATAAATCAGACTTTCACAACAGAAGACCTCGATACACTTCCGGTACCCGAACCATTAAAATTCAACCACCAGGATTACTGGTTGTCAAGATCATTTCTGCTGAACAGGGAAAAAGTAACAAGACTTATAATCGGAACAAGGTATATTAATAATAATGTTTTCGCCCATCCCTACATTCTTCCCGATTCTTACCATTCACTGCAGAGGTATAAAATGTTTCTTGCCTCCCTGTCACTTACAGCACAAAGATTCTATAAGGCAAATCTTATTTACGGTTACGGCCGGACAGAAGATATTCCTTATGGTGGAATGATCGACATTACAGTCGGAAGGGAGATAAATGAGTTCAAACAACGCTACTATTCAGGGATAAGCATTTCAGCAGGTGATAAGGTGAAAAGTTCAGGTTATCTGTATGGTGCAGCAGGAATTGCGGCGTTTTTCAATGAAGGAAAAACAGAACAGGGTATTTTGCTGGTCAGTGCAAATTATTTTACAAATTTGCTTTATATCGGCACCCACAGAATGAGGACCTTTTATAAAATAGATTATACGAGAGGCTTCGGAAGGTATAAGGATGAATATCTTCTGTTCAATATCGAAAATGGTTTTACCGGATTCCGGAATGATTCATTGAAAGCCGAAAAACAGAGACTGACCATAAATCTTGAATCAGTATTGTTCAGTCCCCGGAAAATATACGGCTTCAGGTTCGCTTATTTTGGATTTGCCGATCTGGGTTATCTTTTCGGATCCAATGAATTTTTCTATAAGGGAGAAATTATTTCAAGAATAGGTGTCGGATTGCGCTTAAGAAATGATAATCTTGTATTTAACACATTACAGATCAAACTAAGTTATTACCCTAATCTTCCAAAATATTCCAGAATAAGTAATTTCAATGTTTCAGGAGAACAACCTCTGAATCCCGGCAATTTTGAACCGGGTCGCCCTTCACTCCTTCCGTACAGATAAAACAGAACAGACTACCATGCTCAGGGAGTTTATTAAATACATTGATGATAACCGGCTCATTAAAAAGGACGACCGTGTCTTACTTGCCGTAAGCGGCGGCATTGATTCTATGGTTATGACCGATCTTTTTAAAAGAGCCGGAATCAGCATTGGAATTGCTCACTGCAATTTTACCCTGAGGGGAAAGGAATCTGATAAAGATGAAGAACTGGTCAGAGAATTTGCTGTCAGAAACGGGATAGAGTTTTTTTCGGTAAGATTTGATACCGGAAGTTATGCGGAAGAGAAGGGAATATCTGTACAAATGGCAGCAAGAGATCTAAGATATTCATGGTTTGAGAAAATCCGGAAAAAGAACGGATTTGATTCCGTTGCGCTTGCACATAACCTGAACGATAATATAGAAACCTTCCTCATTAACCTTACAAGAGGTACTGGAATTACAGGACTTTCGGGAATAAAAAAAACCAGAAACAGACTTATCAGACCTTTGCTTTTCGCAACCCGGAATTCAATTGAAAAATATTGCAGAAAATACGGTATCGTTTACCGCGAGGATAAATCCAATGCAGAAACCAAATATACGCGGAATAAAATCCGACATCAGGTAATAACGGTCCTTGGCGAAATAAATCCGTCAATAGAGTCAACCCTCAATGAAACTTCAGAAAGATTAAGAGATATTAATGAGATCTTTAGAGGTTTTACCGAAAACCTGCGGAGGAAGATTTTCAGAAAACATGATGGCAATCTGACAGCTGATATAAGCAGGCTTACCCCCTTCATGAAAAACAGCGCTGTTCTTTTTGAACTTTTCAGGCCTTTCAACATCAAATCAGGAGGAATAACCGATCTGAGAAATATTTTGAAGGGCCAGACAGGCCGACAGATGATTACTGATACTCACAGGATTATAAAAAACAGGAATGAACTTATCATTACGGCTCTGCCTGTGAAAGAAAATGAGACTTTATCGTTCAGAAATATACGTGAACTATCTGAATACCCGATTATTATTTCAGTCCGCGAATTAACTGTTTCCGGGGGATTCAGGATCCCTGTAAGCCGGTATACAGCATGTATCGATTACGAAAAAATTTCATTTCCCCTCAATCTTAGAAACTGGCAACATGGAGACTATTTCTACCCTCTTGGGATGAAGCACAAAAAGAAACTTAGCGATTATTTAATCGACAGAAAAATTCCAATCCCCGGGAAAGAAAATATTAAAGTGCTCGAATCAGAAGGTAAGATAGTATGGGTTATCGGTGAAAGAATCGATGACCGGTTCAAAGTCACGGAAAATACTGCCAAAGTACTCATTATAAAGG
>DNOQ01000168.1 GCA_003501665.1 Bacteroidales bacterium
CTCCCCAATGGTTCACTGATGCCAAATTCGGCATCTTCATTCATTGGGGTGTATATGCAGTACCTGCGTACCATGAATGGTACCTGGTGTTCTATTCGCCAAAGGCACGATATGGGAAAAACCTTGGAGGTCCGCCTTATACAGCTGCACAGGGAGATCTTTCAGACAGCCTTTTTAATGTGAACATCCGTAAAGATGCAAATGAATATCACAGAACTAATTTCGGAGTCGATTTTGATTATGATGAATTCATTCCAATGTTCAAAGCAGAAAATTATGATCCTGAAAGTTGGGCGGAATTGTTTAAAAAAGCCGGTGCAAGGTATGTGGTTTTCACTGCAAAACATGGTGAAGAATTTGCCATGTGGCCCTCTAAATTCACCCCACGCAATGCATGGGATATGGGTCCCCGAAGGGATCTGGCAGGAGAGCTCGTTAAAGCGGTCCGTGCTGAAGATATGAAAATGGGATTCTATCATAATACCACATATTCATTCTGGGATGAACGTTTTCCGAATAAGGAATGGGTTGAATACATGAATAATTCCATAAAAGAACTTATCGACATGTACCACCCGGATATTCTATGGGGCGATGTTCTTTTTTCACCCGAAAGGACCGAACAGAGAATGCCTCTTGGAGCGGAGCATTTCAACAGCCTCGAATTGCTGGCATATTTTTATAATCACTCACCCGATCCCTCCCAGGTTGTTGCTAATGACAGGTTCGACCTTGTAAAATCTGTCAATCCTGATTCCAAAAAGAGAATTTCAAATTCCATATACAGACACGAAGTTAATCGCTGGAGATTCGATGAAGATCTGGCTATACTGGGTGATTTTCAGACCCCTGAAAGGCGGAAAGTGGAAGAGATATTCGAATTTCCATGGGAATGTTGCGATGCACTCGATCCGACTTCATGGGGTTTTAACAAAAGGCTGCCCGATGATAAATATATGAGTACAGATCAGCTTGTCGATCATCTTGTTGATATAGTGAGCAAGGGGGGAAACCTGCTTATCAATGTCGGCCCCAGGGCAGACGGAACTATCCCGGAGGCACAGCAGGAACGACTGGAGGGTATCGGGAAATGGCTCGGTATTAATGGAGAAGCAATTTACGGGACACGACACTGGGAAAAATTCGGGGAGGACAATATACGTTTTACAAGTAAAGGAGACAAGGTTCTATATGCTGTTTCACTCGACTGGCCGGGAGAAAAACTGACAATAAAGTCATTGAAGGGCTGGGACAAATCGCGGATAAATTGCATCAAACTGCTGGGTGCACAAGGAGAACTGAAATGGGAACTGAAAGATGAAGGACTGATTATTCAATGCCCTGCAGAGAAACCCTGCGAACATGCATTTGCCTTTAAGATTGAACAATAGTTATTCAATCCTTCAACCTCAGCTTCAGGAAGGTTGGGGCAACTGAGGATCGTGCTTGCTGTAATGATGAAGATTCGTCATGGTTGAATAATTCAAAATGTTGAAGGATGAGAATTATATCATTAAACTATCTGTGTCTTATAGTCGTAATTTTAATCGCCCAGTCATCAGTATTTACTTTGTGTGGAGAAGGAAAATTTAAAATTATCACCTATAATGTCTGGGTTGGATACAACAATGGAACTCATCCCAGATTCCCCTGCTATGAGTCTGGACAACAAAGAAAAGAGGGCATTTATAAATGGCTGAAAGGGCAAAAGGCCGATGTTGTAGTATTTCAGGAACTGATAGACTATACATCTGAAAGGCTGCAGAAGGAGGCTGGTTACTGGGGGCATGATTATGCTGTTACCCTTAAAGATAAAGGAATGGCGGTGGGTATAACATCAAGATTCCCCATAACAGTTAAGGAGGTTCTGAAGGAGGGTATGCATCACGGACTCATATACTGCAATATTCAGGGAATTGATATTGTTGCCACTCACCTGTGGCCGAGATTTGATAAAAAAATACTTGATGAAGTGAATATAGTCAATCAACGTGTAAATGAATCGATAAAGGGAGGTATGCCTGTAATTGTACTTGGGGATTTAAATGCCTTTTCTCCGGAAGACGATCCCTTTATTACCAGTGAAACCATCGATCTGTATAACAAATGGAACTGGAAGCTGGAAAACGGCCGTCCGAGTTACAGGGTCATTCAGGCCCTTCTGGATGCGGGTCTGGAGGACTTGTATGTGAAATTCCGGAGGAAAAAATACTACGCGGGAGGACGATACGATTTCATCTTTGCTTCACATTCACTTTCAGAAAAATGTCTGAAAGCAACACACTTCAGTAATAGAAGGTTTTTAAAGTTGTCTGACCATTTTCCGGTTTCTGCAGAATTTGAATGGAAGTAGAACCTATTCCTGTCAGGTTCCATTAGCCCGGCAAGTCCCTCTGCTATTGCTGCACAATATGGATATGCCCTCTCCTTTAAGAATTTAGTATCCATTGTATACCGCCAGTGCCAGTAAAACGACTGAGCGATCCATGCACCCATTGTTGGTGACAGGGAATACTGATACCAGGCTCCCATCGGCTTACCGTCAATTGACATCACGCCAGGCACGACAATTCCTTCAGTCCCGAAAAAATTACGGGCAAATTCTTCATGAACAGGTTTCAGCGACCACATAAAATCCAGGAAACTTAATCCCTGGTCAAAACGGTTTGATGCAAGATACGCCCAGTATGTAAGCTGGGTGTTCAGATCGTGGTGATAGTCGCCATGCCATGGAGGGAGGCTTCCGGCATCAGCAGTCCATACACCCTGCAGTGGCATGGGAGGGGCTCCTCTCTTTGATGCAGCCCCATAAAAGTACTGAACAAGGTTATAATGCTTCTGTATAACAGAATCAGGTATGCTTACAGATGACTTCGACCAGAATTCAGACCACCATGCTTCATGTTCCCTGAGTAGTTGGCCATATCCATCACTTAATGCCTTATCAGCCTGCCTGCAGGCCAGATCAAAAGGATCATCTGAATCACACGATGTGGCTGATGAAACAGCCAGTAATGTATAGTTCTTTAATTGCTTCGATTTTACACAAAATACATAACGGAATCCTAATGCTGCATCCTGGATAAGCGATATCCCTGAGTCATCCTCCTCTATGTGTGCTGGTTTATTCCCGAGTTTTGTAACCGCAGGATTTGAAATTAATTCATAGTCTTGCAGAGATCCGGGAATCTTTATTATGGCAACTGATCTGATGGCACTGAAAAAACATTCTATGTATGTATCTCCAATATCTACAGTACCAAGTCCTCTTTTCATATCAAGATGAAAAGATTCCGCCTTCGTACTATCAGGAAAGTGTAAAACAAGCCTGCAACCCGGTAACTTGGTTGGAAAATCACTCACCCGTGCATATTGCCTGTTAAGTGAATCTGTGAGTCCTGCGAGGGCCATTTTTTTGACCGTTTCGTAAGTGAATTCAGGATTGGTAAAACCCGGATGAGAACGAACATCCCACAAGTCACCCCTGTCAAGTGACAGATTGATAATGTTCTCTTCCCCCCATAACAATCCACCGGTCAGTCCGTTGCCAAGTGGTATAGCTTCATCCCACTTATCTATCGGGGCTTTTAGATCAAGCCTGAACGATGGTCCGGTTCTGACAGGTGTATTAATAAGTCCGGAACAACCCAATACAATCTGTATTACTATAACCGTATTAACCGGAAGTAAAATTCTTAAGTATTTCATTCCTTATGTAAGTATTAAATGGCTTCGCTGTTTAAAGTTCTTAGCGATCAACAATCTGTAACGGATATTAATGTTTCATACTCTCAAATCCTGGTAAGGGGCGGGCAATCTTTGTAAACTTATCAATGGGAGCTGCCGCGCCTGCGGAAATAAGATAATCGCCAAGTTTATTTGCCAGTTTCTCAGTTATTTCAGGATAAGTTGAGGACAAATCTTTACTCTCACTAATATCCTCCGGAATATTATATAATTCAGTCTTTCCATCAAGATACCAGTATATAAGTTTCCAGTCTCCCTCCCGTATCCCACTGTAAGGCTCAGAACCATAGTTATGGGGAAAATGCCAGAAAAATTCTCTTTTTGCATTATTGATCCTTTTACCCTTAAGCAGCGGAACGAAACTTATACCATCAATTTTTCCTCCAGGCTGGTCATATTTATTCACCCCTGCAATTTCCAGAATGGAAGGGAAAAAATCCTCTATGATCACAGGTTCATTACAGGATGATCCCTCAGGAACTACCCCCGGCCATTTGACAATCAAAGGATCACGTATGCCTCCTTCATACGGATCAATTTTGTGTCCGCGCAATGGAAGGTTCTGAGGACATTGAGAAGGAGCACCGTTATCAGACATGAAAATGACAACGGTATTTTCTTCAATGCCGAGCTCTCTGATTTTTTGCATTATATCTCCGAGAGATTTATCCATGCTTTCAATCATCGAAGCAAGGGTGGCTTCGAAGTCACTTAATCCCTGGTCAAGGTATTTCCGGTAAAACCTTTCGTCCTCTTCCCATGGGGCATGAACAGCATAATGCGACATGTATAAATAGAAGGGTGCACCTTTCTGAACTGCTTTTTCGATCTGGTCAATAGCTTCAATAGTCAGGGCCTCTGTCAGATTAATATCCGTACCATGATATTTTTCCAATCCCGGTACATCCCAGATAGTATCGGGAGGATTGGTCCTCCAGGCGGCACTGAAATTGTATTTACCATAATATGATCCGGGTCCTCCGGCACAGTGTCCTGCAATATTTATATCAAAACCCAGATTCAACGGATCTTCTCCCGGAGTACCCTTTGCTCCCCAGTGCGCCTTACCCGCATGAATTGTGGTATAGCCTGCATCCTTAAGGAACATTGGCAGAGTTTTTACATATTTTGTATTCTCAACACCAGGGAACGGACTGATCCCGTTAACATTCCAGGCCGGCATCTCGAGAATTTTATGCACCTGGTCAGGTGATATATTCTTCCTCAGGGTCCAGTTTGTGACACCATGACGGGCTGCATTCATTCCCGTCATCAGGCTTACACGGGTAGGAGAAGATAATGGACAGGCATATGCCTGGGTGAATTTCATCCCTTGTGAAGCCAATATCTCCATATTCGGGGTATGATAGCGTTCATTCAGCATGGTTCTCTCTTTCCAGAACGGTACAGAGGTTTCCTGCCAGCCCATATCATCCACAAGAAATAAAATAATATTAGGCTTATCATCTGGTGATTGGACGCAGCTTCCAAGACAGCTTAATGCCAGGGGAAATAAAACCGATCGCCTTTTCATACAGTAATTAAATTTGTACTTAAAACTAAATTAAATTATCAGAAAAGTACCTGTAATTTAATTTCTTTTTGCAGTAATTACAGTAATTGCCCTGATTTGCCATTATATTACTTTTTATTCTGAATTCTTATAATATCTTTGGTATGAAGCAGGGCAGTATGATTTTTCCAAAAAACTTACCGTATTATTCCATTTCAAAAAGATAAATATGAAACGATTATTAATCCCTTCCTCAATTCTTGTTTTCGGTCTTCCGATGTTATTGATAAGCTTTGATTGTACCCATAAAACCAGGTATGATTACCATGGTAAATGGATTGACGGTGATGGTAATAAAGAAGTTCTTGAACTTATCGATCAGGCTTTTGAATCGATGCAGCCATCCCCGCAGATGGCAAACATTGCACTCCTTTACAAACGTGACTGGGATGGTTTTGTGGAGGCGACCAACTGGCCATGCTGGTGGATCCAGAATTCTTTCGGACCATCATACGGTATGATGCCCTTCCTTCAGGAACCATATGCAACCTGGCTGGAACATTCTCAGGCCCTGTGGTTCAGGCTTATGGGTGACGGTAAAAGAACAAATGAGAGAGGTGACATGGCTCCTGACGGATGTCTTTGCGACGCTGCAGGAATTTATATGAATGGCGGTGAAGAACTTGGTTTTGGAGACCCCAGGATAATCGGGAGATACACCAAACCGGTTCTGGACGGGACTATTCACAATGACCACGTTAGTTACCGTCAGGGTGACGGAGAAGTGGATCTGCATGACTGGTTTATCGGAACGACAGCTGCCGGACTTATCCTTGAATCGGAAAGACTACTTATCCGCCATGACGTAAAGAAGGCAGAAGAACGATTGCCTCAATTGCAGCGAGTTGCTGCTTTTCTNNCTGGCCCCGTCATATAAGGGCTACATCAATCCTGAAGGGAAACCGGAATTTGCTTACCTGACGGAACTCTCAGTGAACTATGCAGCAGGTCTGGAACGGCTTGCTAAAGTCTGTGAATTTACCGGCCATCACGATCAGGCAGGAAATTACCGTGAAACAGCAAATAAAATAAAAGCTGCCCTGCCCTCTCTTATGGATAATGAAGGTTCCTTCATAATGTCACTTGACCCTGACGGTACAAGACATGGAGTATTCGGGGCTGAAAAACATGGCTACTTTGAGGCAACCCCAAATCATGATGCCGTATGTTTCAGAGTTGTTAATGATTCTTTGTCAGAAAGAATTATCAAACGAATGATATCAATTCCCGGGCTTGCCCCACACGACCTGATCCTGCCAAATTACCCATCCTACGACGATCACTCGGGAGAGGGTGCAATGACTTATGGCACCTGGGTAAACGGAGGTCACTGGACAACAACCCAGGGACGTATGAATATTGCCTGTATGCGTGTTGAGGAGTATGATCATCCGGTTAAATCGTGGAAAAGAATGGTGGGCCTGATGCAGGGATTCCGGGCCGATGCACCATTAAAGGAACGGGGAGCAATAGGCTGGTTCCACGGAAGATTCCCCTTCGATATTGTATATGATTGCTGGGGTGCTCCCGGTGGACTGCTGAGAGGTTTGTTCGAGTATGATTACATTCCGGATGGGATAAAAATAAAACCACACCTTCCGCATGAAATTACCAGCTATAACCAAAAATGGCCGGTCATGTTCGGGAAAACGAAGATCTATATAACAGTAACAGGATCAGGGCCGGTAAGGTCTGCATTTGCATGTGGAGAAAAGCTTCCGGCAAATAACGGGTGGATAGAACTTAAACCTGATGGTAAAGCAGATATTTATTGCGTCGAAATAATGAGAGGTGAAGCAAAATCGAAAGGACCATGGAAACCCGGCCGTGAGAAAACACTTATGATACCTGATAACCCTGATTTATGGGAAATCCCTGAAAAAGCAAGTTCAGACATCAGACATGTGGATCTGCAAAAAGTATATTCCTTTTACAGGGAACTGGTAAGATCAGGTTTTGAGGAAAGCTATGAAGCCGCACTGGCACGATCAGCACTTGAACTTATTCTTGCCAGAAACGAAAGGATTAAAATGCTGGCTGATAAAAGCCTGATTATTCCTGATCTGACCCCTGTGCACCCCTGTGATCAGGATGCAGTAAGTCTTAACTATTTTGAAAAAGCCCGTTTCATCGCCGGAGGACTTTCCGACAGACTTAACGGTTACTCTGTCTGGAACGAACATTCTGATCCTGAAATTATTGAAATAGCCCGTAAAACAAAACTCATAAAATAATTATTAAACAATTAATCACAGAACATGAAAACACTATCCGTAATTTTCTTAACATTTATAATGTGCCTGTCGTGCAGGAATTCTCAGGATAATTCACAACAATATGAAGGTAAATTCTGTTCAGGATCAGGTGATATTAATTATCTGAGGCTCATTGATGAGTCGTTTGCATTTCTGAATCCAAATCCTGTGGTCCCCAATCTTTCAATGATCTACCAGCCAGAGTGGAATACCTTTGTGGAGGGTGCGGGCTGGGATGCCTGGTGGATACAGAACAGTTACGGATTCTCCTATTCAGCAACTCCGTTTCTTAAGGAACCATGGTTCTCCATTTTGCAAAATTCCTGGGACCTCTTCTGGAACAACCAGGGTGACGGTAAACGTATGGGCGATCCCAACCATAAAGGAAAACCGACAGATTTAATGGCACTGGTGGCTCCCGACGGCAGCCTGGGTGATGCTGCTCGTCCCACAAACATAATTTATAAGCAGGGGGATGGAAATTTTGCCATACATGACTGGTTCTATGAAGCAACTGCCGCCGGTATCGTAATGCAGACAGAGATCCTTCTTACAAGCCGTAATACTGAGGATATTGAATATTATCTCCCAAAAATGGAAAGAGCATGCGATTTTATCGAAAGGGTTCGCGATCAAAAAAACAATCTGTTCCTTGTTGGCCCGGCTTGTAACCTCCTGGCTCCAAGTTATGGAGGTGTTTTACAACCCGATGGCACTTTTGGAAAGGGATACCTGACAGGTGTTTCAATCAATTATCTCGCTGCTTTGGACCGTATGGTTGAGCTTTATAAAATGACCGGCAATAAGGAAAAACTGGCGGAATATGAACGAAGACAAAAGATCACAAGAGAATCGCTGCCTCAACTTCTTACACCCGCCGGCTATTTCGTGAAATCGATTGAACCAGGAGGTATAAAACATGGAGTTCTGGGCCAGGAAAAGTACGGATACCTTGAAGGTGTGGCCAATGCAGACGCTGCCGGTTTAAGGGTGGTGGACCAAAAAACTGCTGAAAGTATTTATAAACAGATCGCAGGATTCCCGGATATACGGCCCTTTGATTTCCTGCTTACCAATGCCCCGGGACTGGATGATACATACAGAGGCTGGGGTAAAACTGACCTGGAAAGTATATTTGAATTCGGCTGTTGGGTTAACGGAGGAGTTTGGGGTACTGTTGAGGGACGTGCAATACTTATGTACAGCCGCCTTGGAAAATTTGCCGACATATACCGTTCTGGTATACGTAACATGAAATGGTCAAAAGACATCCGGATGGATGCACCATGGACCCAGAGGGGTGAAAACACAAGCAATAACTGGTACGATAAGGGTTTCTGGCTGCATGGTGAAGGTGTAGCTGTGATGGTTGATAATTTCGCCATCCCGGCTGCAACTATCCGGGGACTGTTCGACTATGACTATAAATCTGACAGGTTGATATTACGTCCACAGGTACCGGGATCAATAACCCAGTACATTCAGAAAGAACCTGTACGGTTCGGGGAAAAGAGTCTTTATATTTCCTGTAAAAATGGAGGGCCGGAAATAAAATCGGTCAGGGTAAACGGTAAGAAATTAAAGAATCCCGCATCCCGCGAAGTAGTCCTTAATTATAATGAATTGCCGGAAAATGCAAAAATAGAGATAGTTACGAAAGGTGGCTGGCCGGTTGCCGAAGCAACCGCTGAATATCCCGTTATCCCTGCCCTTCTGGCAGAAAATACACAAAAATCAGAACTTCCTGATACACTCAAAGCACAGTTTGTTGTTCTTACAAAATTTGATGAATTACTCTCAAAAGAGGCAGGTGGTGCTGACTTTGAACGTGCATTTGTCAGGGCAGCTGTTGAAGCTTTTAATGCTTACCTGTATCGTTCAGGAATGGAACCGGGACCGGGATATTTCAGGGCAATTGATGATCAGCGGAAGCATGCCATGGTAAGGTCATTTGCTAAAGCTGCCATTGGGATGTACCGCGGTGTGGAGAACAGGATGAAAAACTATGCCGATAAAGGAGATGCCCGTCAGAAACATCTTGCAGAATTATTCTCCGAAGCCATGAAATGAGGTTGCATCTCCCGCACAAGAGCTGCTGCTATTAACCGACAGGGAATACAAAATATTAAAAATGAAGAAATTATGATTACCCGCAGAAATTTCCTTATTCAGTCCGCCATTGCAGCAGGTGGCCTGGCAACTATACCTTCCCTGTCATGTTCCGGCTCAGGGAATCATCGTATCAAATGGATCCGTGACGGAAAATTGTTTTCCTCTGTCAGATGGAACGGGCAGGAAGTTTTTCATACTACACAGTTGCTGGATGCCTCTGTCCGTCTTATTAATAAAGGCCTCCATGAAATAAGGCTCAACGTAGCGCAGCCTGAATATGCAGGCGACCTTATTAAGGCAGGCCTGGTCCACAAACTTCTTAAAAGCGCTGCTGGTAAGGATGAAGACGTTCTTGAAGAATTACTGACTATCAGTAATATTTCAGATAAGCCTTTAACTGCTGAAATTGCATTCACCACCTCGGCTCAGCCATCCGGAGAGATTGAAAACCAGCAATTATATATTCCTCTCAGCTCTTCCGCCCTGAATGTCGATCCCAGGTTTTCAGCCCTTGGAGTTACAAATTTTTTGAAGGATTGCAACCAGCAGGTGGGTGCCGGTGAATTCCAATGCCACTATCTTGAACCAATGGCCAGCGTCCCCGAAATAAAGGAGACAACAGCATTGATGATTGTTCCCGTGATCGATATATCCAATCCGGAAAAGGATCTGAGAGTATCTTTATTCACTCCTTCTGATCAGCCGGTTCAGTTCAGTCATAATAAAGGGATCTGGAGTGCCGGGAGACAGATTTCGATACCTCCGGGGAAAGAGGTAACAATCAAATGCTGGTTAATGCTGCATACAGGAAATTCTTCAGCAGCATGGCATGCGTTCCATCAGTTTGCTCATAAAGATGAATATAATGTGCCTCAGTGGGTTTATGACATGAGGGTCCATTATTATGATTTTCTGTCAGCAGCAGAGGGGGAAAACGGAAGAAGAGGCAATGGCTATGAATCGGACCTTTTGCATTTTCGGGAATTTCATGTCGGTATGGCCACACAACATGGTTATTATACTGCGATCGGCGATTACATGCATCCTGACCGTAAATCATGGCTTGCAATGAGAGGTGATAAAAACGGCCCTGGTGAAATGTCGATTGAGAAAATGAAGGAGAGAATAAAAAATACCAGAGCAAATGGTGCAAAAGCTGCAGTTTATATGCATGCAGCTCTCTTCGATGATGCTTCGGATCTTTTTCCGGTAATGGGCGACTGCGTACAGGTTGACAGCAACGGGCAACGGATGAATTTCAGCTGGACCGGGCCTGATACTGCAGGCACTACATGGCGATCATCCCTCTCTTCACACCAATGGAGGGAACACTTATTGCAGCAGGCAGCATGGATAATGGAAATACTTGGTCCTGATGCAATTGTTATGGATGAGACATTTGCCGGCCTGGGATATGATTTTCATCCGGACAGGACAGGCCCGACATCCCCTCACGCAATAGAATTTTATAAAGCCATGCGTTCCCTCGTTAAATCATTCGGAAACGATAAGGCATTCTTTTCAAGTGACTGCTCAATGTCTCCCTTTGTCCTCTGGGCTGATGGTGAATGTGGTGATCATGCTTACAGTAGTCTTCTTGGACATGAACTATACACACAGGAACCGGTACGCTACCTTGCAGCGCTTGGAAATAAGCCATGGCGCCCGTGTGCATGGCATTTTCAGAACATGTGGGACAAACAAATGAACCTTGCCAGGCAGGTCGGTTCCGGTGTCGGGGTATCGAACGGATGGATTGAATATACAGGACTGACAAGACTGCCAGATCAGATACATAGTAAAATAATAGCAGATATTGAGTCTCTGACAGGAGTTAAAAGATCCTGAAAAACAAAGATCAGAAGTACGAGATTTTCCACACAGAAGATCTTCCCTGCGATTCCTCTTTCACTTTCAGTCTCCGGAAAAATATTTCCTTATTATTCAGAGGTGACTTTTCAGATGCTCTGGAGCTGACAGACAACAACATCATTTTTACGTGATTCAGGGATTATTTCCCATTTTATAAGTTTTCCGTCCTTAACTGTGCCGCTAATAACTGCGTTCCCCGACAGGTGTAATCTGAAGTCTGCATCCCACCTATCGGGCCATGCCGGAAGCAGGAAAATCTTTCCATCGGCTTCCTGTACAATCATTTTCTGAAGAGCGGTGGATCCCGCTCCAAAATGATCAAGGTCAGGACAGGAATCCGGACCTTCCTTCCCGTAAAGAGGAAACCGGCACATGGTTGAAGCGTTCCGGAAACGTTCCACCAGACCTAAAGCACATTCTGCTGCATTACCGGCGAAAGCCCAGTGGATCTGATCCTGAGTCCAGCAGGCAAAGTTGAAGGCATCCTTATGACTTCTATGCTGCATTGTCTGGTCAACAATATCTGCCGAGCCAAGTCCCAGACCAAAGCAACGGAAAGGGAAGACAGGATAGAGTTCTCCGTTCTCGGCGTTTCTTTTTATGTCCCATTTTTCAGCCGGTGCGATGGCCTGTTTTCCTTCAATTGTCTGAAGAGGTATTTCGGGTATTTCTGACCGGAGCTTTGTCCAGTGGGTCAGATCATCAGGTGTCCCCGCTTTCAGGGCCAGAAGTTCATCCAGACAGAACCGTAGTCCTGCAACATCCGGAGAAGGATTAACTGCCAGCCACCACGTTTCAACTACCTGTCCCGGATCGATCCGGAGCTTGCCATCTTTTCCCCTGAGATAATGCTTGTCGAAGAATAAAAGTATTTCCCTTGCAAAGGGGACCATTATACTGTCGCGAAAAGTTGTATCTCCCGTAAAATTCACGTAATCGGTCATCATGACCAGGGTTTCAAGTCCGGAGGTAAAATAGTAATCGTGATAATAGGTTGCAGCTTCACCCGGCTTTCGTCTGGGAGGAAGGCCATCAAGCCCGCAGTCCCTTTCTGCTCCGGTCGGTTCTATGTTCTCACGGTAATAAGCTCCCTCATGACCAAACCAGGATTGTGTAATTCCCTTTCTTACCGGCAGAAGGTCAGAATAGTATCTGAAAAACGGCTCCAACAGATCAAAGTCACCGCTTGCAAGCAGAGGCCAGTATAACAGGCGCTGGTTCTGATAAGTAAAACGTCGGCCCCATAACCTGTCATCTTCATGTGTCAGAAAAGCTCCATTCATCTCAGTTAATTCTCCCGAGCGATTTCTTTTATCTCCCGACTTAAGAAGCAATTGCTGTGTATAGAGTCCCCCGTTGAATTTTGCCTGGACTTTCCCACGGCTCTGACAGGCCATAAGGAAGCGGAAAACATTATAGCTCTGTGCAGTAAGAGATGCACCATCAGCTTCCCCGCGTTTTCCGTCCGAGGAGGCTTCTCCATTCAGTTTTCCAAGTTCTGACGGGGTAATTGAACGATCCGAAGCGATGATCCAGCTACGGTTCCAGAATTTCTCCCACCAGGAGCAGTGTTTGATCCAGTCTTCCTCCGTATTTACCGGTTTTGATGCCTCTCTTTCGATTGACTGGATCCAGGCTTCCGGTTGAGGTGTCTGCATTGTATGGGCATGTATGCGGATATCGAAATTCCTTCCACTTCCATTGAGCTCACCGTTCTCTATCTTAAGGTCAGGGCTTTCCAGCATGTTACCAAATGTATTGAAACGCAACGGATCAGGGAACTTATCAGCCATATGTTCAACCCGGTAGTATTTAAGGTCGTCATGGTAGATGCTCCGGTCGCCTACGGCATAATACCACAATATGTTTCCATTCCGCTCAAGTCTGACATCCTGTACAGGTTCTCCTGCCGGTGGTTGGAGCACGGATTTTGTGTAATAATCCGTTACATTAAAAACACAGGCATCAAAACGTTTCCAGAATTCAGGCCGGGCTTTAACAGCAAGCTTCGCTGGTGAATTTATCTCAATATGATATACCGGTCGGTTGGCATCAGCCCATATACGTATCCTGACTTTATCAGCTTCAATGAGGATAGCACCATTTGGCAGATCAAGAGTCTGTTTGAACGTCTTACCGCTTATAAACGGGTTCGGATCCATGGTAATTCTTACCCTGCCAGTCTTAAAAATGTCGCCCATATAAGTATAAGCATCATTTTTTGCAAGAAGAAGATACAGATCTCCATTCTCAATGGCATAAACACCGGCAGCTATATCACCGTTACCGACAGGCATGACCCCTGATGCATCCTTTGAAGGCGAATTCCAGACAACATTATAACGGCTTATCCTTTCCTCATGCTCCTTAACCTTATCTGATCTGACTGAACATGAATTAACCAAAATCAGAATAACCGCTCCGAAAAGAAAGATATGTTTTTTCATTTAACTATTTTTTCATCTTAACAAATTCAAGTTCCTGCCCTTTCAGGGTTTGGATCTTAACAATTCCCATACTATCGGGAGTCAGAGACTTCACTTTGCCATTAGCGGATCTGAGCCCGATAGTTTTCCATGGACTCAGCAGTTTAAGTTCTCCTCCTGATGTTGATGTAATCCTTAAATCGCTTATGACCCCACCGATATGCCGGGATGAAACCAGGAAACCTCCGCGGGACCTGAGACTGGTGAATTCAGCATTCAGGTTAACCGGCCACGATGGAAAGATCCTTATTATATCCTCAACACTTTGCATCAGGAATTCTGTTATCAGGCCTGCAACGGCAGTTTGTTCCGACATATAGAATCCATGGGCCTGCCAGTAAAAGAGACCGTTCTTCTGTTCCTTCCCCTTAAACCAGGTTTTTGTATCATTAAAAGCATCTTCAGTCATTGAAAGACGTGCCCGTGCCACATTAAGCATTACAACTGAATTATTGCGGTTGTATCTGGAATTTATCCATTTTATAGTACGACCGAATAAAGCTTTTTCGCTTTCTTCCGAAAACCATGATACCTGCTCTGCCGGGAACAGAGGAACGACAGGTGTAATTATATTATAATTCCTTTCCTGCTCTCCCACCCTTACAACATCGCCGATGACAGGATAATATG
>DNOQ01000076.1 GCA_003501665.1 Bacteroidales bacterium
CCGGGTGGCCGCTTCTTTTGAGAGTTTTTGTGAGCTGATGAGGATGCAATATGACTGATCGGCACCTCTGCCTACACGGCCGCGCAGCTGGTGAAGTTGTGAGAGGCCAAATCTCTCGGCACTCTCAATTATCATTACACTCGCATTCGGTATATCCACTCCAACCTCAATTACCGTTGTCGCTATCAGAATATGCGCTTTCCCGTCCCTGAAAAGTTTCATCGATTCATCTTTTATGGCAGGAGGCATCCTTCCATGCACAACACTTATAAAGTATTTTGGAGGAGGAAAGAGTCTGGAGACTGTATCCCACCCGTCTTCAAGATCCTTGTAATCCATTTTTTCAGATTCCTTTATCAGGGGGTAAACGATAAAAACCTGCCTTCCTTCAGCTATTCTCTGCCTGATAAAGCCGAATACCCTGTTCTTTTCAGAATCATAAAAATGCATCGTTCTGACAGGGATCCTTCCGGGAGGCAGTTCATCAATGACCGAAACATCCAGATCGCCATAAAGTGTCATCGCCAGAGTCCTTGGAATCGGTGTGGCAGTCATAACAAGAACATGTGGCGGATTATTGTTTTTCTTCCAGAGCTTTGATCTTTGTTCCACACCAAATCTGTGCTGTTCATCTATGATCACCAGACCAAGATTGCCGAACTGAACGTTCTCCTCAATAAGAGCATGAGTACCAATCAGAATATTCAGAGATTTATCGAGAAGCGATTCATTAATATCTTTTCTGAGCGATCTGCGTGAAGAGCCTGTTAAAAGTCTGATTTTAATATCCATCCCTTTCAGCATAGCGCTGATCGTCTCGTAATGCTGGTTTGCCAATATCTCTGTCGGTGCCATCAGACATGCCTGGTAGCCGTTATCTGTTGCAATAAGCATACTCATGAGCGCAACAAGTGTTTTTCCGCTTCCGACATCACCCTGCAATAACCGGTTCATCTGCTTTCCTGAGCCAAGATCTTTACGAATCTCTTTCATCACCCTCTTCTGTGCCCCGGTAAGAGCAAACGGAAGATTTCTGAAATAAAATGTATTGAAATTTTCTCCTACAGTTGAGAATACAAAACCTTTGAACTTACGTGACCTGTTATTTTTGTACCTCAGGAGGTTCAGCTGAATATAAAAGAGCTCCTCGAATTTGAGACGATATCTTGCCCGTTCAAGCATACCGGCCTCTGAAGGAAAATGAATCGTATGAAGAGATTTATTAAGATCAGGGAGGTTATACTTTGAAATGATATATGCAGGAAGAGTTTCAGGCAGTGTGAAACTGATCTTCCGGAGCAGGGTACCGGTAAGCTTGCTGATTGCTTTTGATGTAAGAAAATGATTCTTAAGTTTTTCGGTTGTACTGTACTGAGCCTGTAAAGCCGATGAGATCCTTTCAGCAACTTTTACCGAGGCCTCTATCTCGGGGTGGATAATATTTANNATGGTTCCGGTGTCATCCCGGAAATCTGCCACAAGCCTTTTTCCCTGTCCGCGTCCTTCCACATAAAATCCGGTGATGTTACCCTTTATCTGAACATACGGAAGGTCAGGATCAAGTTCAGCGATCCTGTAAAATTTTGTCCTGTCAATATATTTATAGGGAAAATAATATAACAGGTCGCGGTATGTGAAAATATTCAGTTCCTTGTTGAGCAGTTCAGCTCTTTTAGGACCGACCCCCGGCAGGTAAGTGATATTTGTCTCCAGGAAATCCTGCATTTCTGCTACGTCACGTATGTTTGAAATGATTACCGAAATTAAGTATTTTTGAAGAGCTTACCTAATGTTATCACTGAACTCATGTTTTTAAGGGGAAGTATAAAATACATTAATTATCTTCTTTTCTCACGTCACAGCCATGGCCACGGAATACACAGCCCGTTTGTTTTCGAACTTGTATCGGGAGTATTCAGGAATAAAACTGAACCGGATATTGTCTTATTGATTGAGAATATCAGAAAAAGATATACTTCAGATAAAACAATAATACAGGTAAATGATCTGGGATCAGGATCCGTAATTACCAGAAAAGGTACAGGAAGAGTGTGTGACATCGCAAAATATTCATCAGTTCCGGTCAGATATGGCATTCTGTTGTCGAATCTCGCATCTGTGTATGGTATGCCTTCTGTTATTGAGTACGGTACAGCTATAGGGATAAGCACCATGTACCTGGCATCAGGCAGAAGGGATTCAGTAATATATACAATGGAAGGTTGTCTTTCTCTTTCATCTGTTGCTGCAGAAAACTTCAGACAGGCCGGATTTGAAAATATAACACAGATGACCGGACATTTTGATGAATCAACAAAGGAGCTTAAGGACAAAGGAGTAAAACCGGGACTTGTATTCATCGACGGAAACCATCGGAAAGAGCCCCTCCTTAAATATTTCAGCGAGATGGCAGATATATCGGATACAAATACAGTTATAGTTATCGATGACATCCATTTGTCGCGAGAAATGGAGGAAGCATGGGATACAATAAAACAATTTGATAATGTATCGTTTACTATTGACCTGTTCCGGATGGGCCTGGTCTTTTTCAGGAAAGGGATTAGCCGTTTTCATTATGTGATAAGATATTAACAAAAATTAATAGAGAATAATTTAATATTAAGGTAAATTAATCTAATTTCGCAAATCTAAAAATCAAAGGTAAATGGAGAAAGTAATTGATATCCAAAACATTGTAAAAAACTACCAGATTGGTTCGGTTATTGTCAGGGCTCTGAGGTCAGTATCACTTGATATAAACAGGAATGAATATGTAGCCATAATGGGACCCTCAGGTTCGGGAAAGTCAACGTTGATGAACCTGATTGGTTGTCTCGATACGGCTACCAGCGGAACTTATATACTTAACGGTACAGATGTCAGCAAGATGGAGGATGATTTTCTGGCAGAAATAAGGAACAAAGAAATAGGATTTGTTTTTCAGACGTTCAACCTTCTTCCCAGGTACACTGCCCTGGAGAATGTAACATTACCTTTGATTTATGCAGGAATCCAGAAAGTTGAGAGGGATAAGATGGCAATAGAAACGCTTAGCCAGGTGGGGCTTGCTGACAGAATGACTCACAAACCCAATGAATTGTCGGGGGGTCAGAGGCAGCGTGTAGCCATTGCAAGGGCACTGGTCAACAAGCCATCAATAATACTTGCTGATGAACCTACAGGAAACCTCGACAGTAAAACCTCGATGGACATAATGGGACTCCTTGATGAAATCCATCATAAGGGTAATACAGTGATAGTGGTTACACACGAAGAAGATATTGCACGACATGCGGCAAGGATAGTCAGGCTTCTTGATGGTGAGGTATCCCATGATATTCCGAATGAAAGGTACAAACCGGCTTATTGAACAATACCTTTTTCATTAATTCATTAATTATAAAATCTTCGGATCATGAAGATCTATACCCGTACCGGTGACAACGGAACCACTTCACTTTCAGGAGGTAAAAGGATCCCGAAACATCACGTCAGGGTTGAAGCTTTCGGTACTGTCGATGAGCTTATATCCTGGATTGGACTTCTCAGGGATCAGAAGGAAAATAATGAACACCGGGATTTCCTTCTCTTCCTGCAGAATCAGTTGATGAAATGCGCCGCTGTATTGGCTTCAGATGATTCTCAAAATCTAACTCCTAAATTACTTCCTGATACTGATTGTGTAAAAATGGTTGAAAATGAAATAGATAAGATAGATAAGAATTTGAGTCCCCTTAAAAACCTGATTATTCCGGGCGGAAATATTGTTGTATCTTATTGTCATATAGCCAGATGCGTATGCCGAAGGGCAGAAAGAGCTGTTTTGAGGCTGAATGTAACGGATGAAATTCCTCCTGTAATCAGCATGTTCCTGAACAGAATTGCTGACTATTTATTCATATTATCGAGGAAGATCAGTCTGGACCTTGATATTGAGGAGATTAAGTGGCTGATATAATGTGAGTAAAATAATGCGGAAAGATATTGTTTATAAGCTAAAATAATATATATATTTGCAAATTTTATAAAAGCTCACCCTGATAAGGAAATTATGTACTGGACACTTGAACTGGCATCAAAACTTGAGGATGCTCCATGGCCGGCGACCA
Source organism: Bacteroidales bacterium (assembly GCA_003501665.1). Lineage (GTDB taxonomy): Bacteria > Bacteroidota > Bacteroidia > Bacteroidales > VadinHA17 > LD21. Next base: position 4,113 of record DNOQ01000076.1, read on the forward strand.
AGGATGAACTGATTGATTTTGCCATCAGGTCAGGTGCTCCGATGGAAGTTATCGAAAACCTTCAGGAAATTGAAGATGAAGGGGATATTTATGAAAGTATCGAGGATATCTGGCCGGATTATCCGAGTAAGGATGACTTCTTTTTCAATGAAGATGAGTATTGATAAATCAGGGAAAAATATCCGAAACCTTTTTTGGTCTGAGGTGATCATACCATCTGAATCCCGGAAGACGGGGATTACCCCGTGGTAAATCCGAGGGCGGGTCTATGACACCCTCGGGATTCTGATTTTCGATGATAACAGATATCTTCCCGTCAACAATATAAATCTCAATGTCGGAACTTGTAGCCTTGTTGATTGCCATTATCTCATCGCCTTCGCCAAGGTAGTATAATGATTCTCCGTTACCCTTAATATCAATTTTATATAATTCATTATCCCTGAAATATCCCGTAAGGGATCGTCCTTTTATCTGGTTAAACCTCATTGTATCAACCTGGCTGGCAATAAATGCTGAACTGAAAAGTTCCAGCCTTTCGGCCTGCCGGTTTTGTGTATATAAAGCCATTGAATCGGCGGTCATCTGGTTTTCTTCCGACCAGAGAACAGGTTCATTATAAAATCTGATTATTGAATCCTGGAAAGAATAGGAGAGAGAGTCGCATTTAGCCTGAATATCACGACTGAAGATCCTGCACCGGTAATATGCCGACATCAGCCTGTAACTTTTCCCTGCTGTATCAGAAAGTGTGACTGATCGTATTGTGTCGCCGTGAAGGAAAAGTGAATCTTTCTTTGACACCTGGATAAAAACGGCGCTGTCGGTGACCAGAAACCTTTCAGGCTGCCTGTAATACCATGCATAATGTCCTGCAACGGAAAGGTGATAGCTTGTATCCGTAATGCTTGTATTTCCAAAGGCCTGCCCATATCCGTTCTTTTCTTCATAATAGAGGGAATCTCCGCGTATGATCTGTTTTTTATTATCAAGCATTGCATTCCTCCAGATCCTCGATATATTATTATTTGTATCATACCAGCCCTTTTCACAATAAATATAGATACTGTCACCTTTCATCTCTGAAGGACCGGTAAAAAATGCGGTTTTTGTTTCGGTATTGTAATCCATCGTATCAGCAGTCATTATATAATCGGGATTCACAATTTTAACATTATCCTTGAAATTGAATATCCTGGTGGCAGCATAATATCTTCCCATCCTGCTGGTAAGGGTATTTTTACCGTTTATTATTCTGCCGCTGTCGGAATACTGTGCAATTTCAGCTTTAACATCATAGGTAACCGAATTTGTGTACAGATGGGTCTCCTTATCAACCAGTTCGGCATTACCGGTAAGGACAGCTGTTTCGGTAACCCCGTCATAAAAAAGGTAATCACCATAAATATCAAGAGTATCTCCCTGCTGGATATGAATATTGCCGTACGCGGTCACCTGGTTTTTATCCGGGTAGAAATGAGCGCTGTCACATAACATTAATATCTGATTGTGCTCAAGGGAAACGCTTCCCAGCAACCTGTGCCAGTCCTTCCCCGTTTTTTTATCCCTCAGGATGACATCTTCATCGGCATGCCGGAGGATTATTTTCCTTTTAGACTGATTACCATGGGAGGTATCCAGTGACTGAAGAGCAAATGAGAAGGCAATAATTACCGAGATATAAAAAAACTGTCGGACAAGGCCACTTATCCTTAGTGATTGGAAGGGTTTTATTTCAGCCATCCTTCTTTAAGAAAGTCACACGATTCGAATTCGTCACTAACCTTAATATAGGTAACTTCAATTTTCTTCTTTATCCAGTTTTCGTAAGTCCTGGTACGCTTTTTCATCAATGCCGCGTCACCCAGCTGCTGATAATCATCTTTAAGATTTGCCCGGTGTGCGGGTATTTCATTATCAAGTCTGACAATTCTGAATACCTCATTGTTATTTTCGTCGGTTGTGCGGAAAGGAGTTGATATTTCACCGACTTTAAGGTCCCTTACCTGGACATACATCTGCGGATTGAGTTCTTCGAGAGTGAACCAGTTATCACGCCTAGAAGGATTTGTACTTACTAATTTGCCTCCGTTTATCCTGCTGTCCTTATGGCTTGAGTACCTGATGGCAGCATCTTCAAATTTAAGACTGTCTTTTCTTATCTTATTGGCAAGGGAATCAAGCATGTTCATTGCCCTGGCTGTTTGTTCGGGTTTAACTTTTGGTCTGATAAGGATATGCCTTGTATTTAGAAGATCCCCGTTACGGTCGATAACCTGAATAATATGAAAACCAAACCTGGTTTCAATAATTCTGGAAACAGTATTTTTTGTAAGGCTGAAGGCTTCATCGGCATAAGGTTTTTCAAGTTCACCTCTCAGCATATAACCAAGTTCACCCCCTCTTGGTGCTGTACCCGGATCTTCAGAGTACATAATCGCCAGACTGCTGAAACTCTGACCTGCAAGTATTCTTCCCCTTATATCCAGAAGCCTCTGCCGGGCTTCAGCTTTATTTTCATCATTATCAGGCGGATCGAGCTGAATTATACTTATCTGCACTCTTGCCGGTATTACCGGAAGCGAATCTTTAGGTATAGATGAATAGTATTTTCTTAATTCATTGGGAGTTATTTTTATATTTTCCGCAATACTGCCCTGCACCTGACTGACAATTTCCTGATCGACAAGGGCTTTCCGTATGTCTCTTCGAATTTCGATCATGCTCTTTCTGAAGTATGTCTCAAGAGCTTCCTCGCTGCCAGATCTTCGGATGGCATCATTTATCCTGGCATTGAGTTCATTTTCCACCATATCGTCGGTTACGATAATGCTGTCGATACGTGCCTGATCGAGGAACAATTTTGAAATAAGCAGTTCTCTGAGAACACTACAGCGTAATTCATCAACAGGGGTCCTGTTTCCGCTGCTTCTCAGGTCAAGTACCATATTCTCAATATCCGAAAGATATATCACTTCATTACCGACAATTGCAGCCACCGATTCCACAAGAATCTGAGATCTGGCAACAGACATGCCCGAAAGAAAAAAAACAACCACAATCAGGAATAAACCTGAAAATCTTCTTAGCATAAATTATTTATTAAGTATCGTAAAAATATTCTGTTTAAGCGCATCATTGTAAATCCCGTTTTCAAGCGACTGGATAAATTCAATCCTCCTGTTATTCCATATAATCCTTTTAATGTCATCTTTAACATATTCAAAAGGTGCTATTGATGATCTTAACCTGTAATCCCGTATTGTCATCAGATAGATATATGTCGAATCTGCATTTGTTGTTTCATAAAACGTAGTATTACGAAGGAAATTTTCCTTATTATTTATTTCTGAGGGGAGTTCTGTCAATAATTGATTCAGGGATACCCACTCCTCATTGAAATCGTCAAATTTTTCTGCAAACTGATAACAAAGTGATTCAAGCTGTTGAAGACTTGCCTGGTTATTTGACCGGGCAAGGTTCCGGATCCGTCCCAGTCCCGGTGTTTCAACGGGCAGTTTAATGAAAAGGGCCTTGACTATATTGGTGTTCAGAACAAAGCTCTCCTTGTTGTTTGTATAATAATTCTCAAGCTCCGTATCAGCTATTGTGGTGTCCATCTTTTCCAGCATCATCTGTCTCTGATACTGATAAATGACAAGGTTGATCCTTGAATCCCTTACCTGGTTATCAATATCCTTCATCAGCTGTGTGCTAAGATTATTCTCAGCTTTCTGGTACATCAGTTCCCGCCTGGCCCATTTATTGATATAATTCTTTATTAAAGCAGTACTGTCGGCATCAGGTGTTCCCGGAGGAACAATACCGGGTACCTGATCGAGGTACAGAATTGAATTTCCTGCCTTCGCAAGCGGAATCCTTTTTGAATTGCCATTACTGCAACCTGTACCAATCAGGATTATTAAAATTACCAGAATTCTATTCATTATTCAGGCTCTTTTTGATCTCTTCAAATACTATAGCGTCAATTTTAACGGGGTACTTAATCTTTAATTGTTCAACCCATTCATTCTCCAGGAACTCCTGGTAGCCTGTCATCATTTCTCCCCTCACTTCTTCGAGCGGTAGCGGGGTGGCTTCAACAATACCTTTTTTGCTAAGATAATTTTGCCTGTGGTCGTCATAATATCTCTGCAGGCCTGTTGTATCTTCCTGAACCCTTTTCCATATTTTCCTTTCTGATATATCGAAAAGAAGGATTCCGTCGTGAAACTCTTTCATAAGGTAACGGAAATCGGGATATTTCTCTTCAAGCATTGAATCTTCATATTTAATAAGCTGATCCGAAACCAGGGTTTCTATTGATTCACGTATAAAATAAACCGGATCTCCGGTTACGATCCCTGATCCTCTTTTTTCAATAAATGATGCAAATTCGCTGGTGGACAGCTGCCGGTCAGCAAATGTATACAGATTTGCTGATGGCATACCGCTTCTTTTATATGCTGACAGGCCCTGGATGATAAGGGTATCTGTATTTCTGACAAACCAGTTATATGCTGCCTGGTTTATTGTGAAGTTATACTCTTTTTTCAGGCTGTTTACGAATGTTTTCCTGCTTAAAGAATTGAGATATGACTGATTTATTCTGCTTTCGAGGAATGATCTTAATTCTTCGTACGATCCGTGAGGTTTTCTTTCAAGAAGTTTAATAATATGCCAGCCGTAGGGAGATCTGACAGGTTTTGTATAGGTCCCGGTATCTTTTAATGCAAATGCAGCTTCGGCAAAGTCGCTGATGATCTCACCTGCGCCGAACCAGTTAAGCTGCCCTCCGGCCTTAGCCGATTCCTTGTCATCGGAATATTGTCTTGCCAGTTCACTGAATGATTCACCTTCACGAAGTCTGTCATAAAGATCGTTTATCGATTTTTCAGCTGCTTTTATGTCATCTTCGTTTGCTCCCGGCGGGGATACTTTCATTATGTGTGCTACAAGCACCTTTCCGCTTACAGGTCGCTTATCAGTTACCTTTATGATATGATATCCGTAAGGGGTTCTTACGGGAGTTGAAACACCTCCTGTTTTCAGAGCATACGCGGCATCTTCAAAGGGACTTATCATTTGAAAAACAGTGAAATAGCCCAGGTTTCCCCCGTTGATCCTCACTGAAGGATCATCCGATGATCCGCGGGCTACCTGTTCAAATTGTTCCCCTTTTATTATTCTTTCCCTTATTGCCGAAGCTTTTTGCCACGCGATAAGTGTATCAGCTGGTGAGGAATTCTCAGGGCAGTTTACCAGAATATGCCAGCCATTGATCTCGGTCAGAGATCTCTCATAAGCTTTACGGAGCAGAGTCTCTTTCACTTCTGTATCTGTAAGGTAATTCCGGGCAAGTTGCTTCCTGTAACCGTTGAGCTCATTAAGGAATGCACTGGTGGTATCTGTTCCCAGGCTCATTGCATCTGTTACCTTGAGTTTGAAATTTATATATTGCTGAAGATACTCATCAGCATCAGGCTGTTTATCGGGTTCGGAGCTCTTCTTGTACATTCTTATGAATTCTCCTGCAGGAATATTTTTGCCCGCGATTGTCATCAGGGTTTTATCATACAGTTCCTGAGAATTCCCCGGGTGAGGAAGTAAAAATGATAAAGCAGTTAGCAGCAGGATGATTCTGATTTTCATCAGTAATTGATAATTCGGGTTATTCAACAACTTTTCTGCTGTAGTTTGGGGATTCCCTTGTGATAGACACATCATGCGGATGACTTTCGATTATTCCCGAACTTGTGATCCGTACAAATCTGGACTCCTTTTTCAGGGTGTTGATATTCTTTGTCCCGACATATCCCATTCCTGCTCTCAGGCCACCCATCATCTGGTAAATAACTTCGGAAAGCAGTCCTTTGTATGGTACTCTTGCAGCAATCCCTTCGGGAACAAGCTTCTGTATATCATCTTCCACATCCTGAAAATAGCGGTCTTTTGAACCCTGCTGCATTGCCTCGATTGATCCCATACCTCTGTAAGCTTTGAATTTGCGGCCATTATAGATTATTGTTTCACCCGGTGATTCCTCGACACCTGCAAAGAGAGATCCGGCCATAATTGAATCTGCTCCTGCTGCAATAGCTTTGATGATATCACCGGAATATCTGATTCCACCATCGGCAATAATGGGAACACCTGATCCCTCGATCGCTCTGGCAACATTATAAATAGCTGAAAGCTGCGGGATTCCCACACCGGCAATTATTCTTGTAGTACAGATTGATCCGGGGCCTATTCCGACTTTGACTGCATCGGCGCCCTCGTCAATAAGTTCTCTAGCAGCCTCTCCGGTACCTATATTTCCGACCACCACTTCAATCCGGGGGTAATTCTTTTTGATTTCCCTGAGTATCCTTATCACGTTCTTTGAATGTGCATGAGCAGTATCAATAACAAGGGCATCGACATTTGCAGTAACAAGTGCCTCAACCCTTTCATGTGTATCGGCAGATATTCCTACCGCACCTGCCACCCGGAGCCTGCCTTTCTCATCCTTACACGAATTGGGCCGGTCCTTGATCTTGGTGATATCCTTATAGGTGATCAGGCCTTTAAGTCTTCCGTTTTCATCAACCATCGGCAGTTTCTCGATCTTATGCTTCTGGAGTATCATTGCGGCTGCTTCGAGGTTAATCTGATCGTTGCTGGTGATCAGATCCGTTGTCATCACTTCAGTTATCTTTCGCTTTCTGTTGTTTTCAAAGCGGAGGTCCCTGTTTGTCACGATCCCCTTCAGAAGACCCTCTTTGTCGATCACCAGTATACCGCCTATCTTATATTCATTCATAAGGTTTACGGCATCGGATACTGTTGCATCAAGATAGATTGTAATCGGATCGAAGATCATCACATTCTCTGCTCTCTTTACCTTTTTAACCTGTGAAGCCTGTTTTTCGATACTCATATTCTTGTGGATAACCCCGATACCTCCTTCCCTGGCTATGGCAATAGCCAGATCATCCTCGGTCACCGTATCCATCGCGGCGGAAATGACAGGAGTATTGATCCGGATATTCCTGGTGAACCTGGAACTCAGATCGACCTCCCTGGGAAGTACTTCTGAGTATGAAGGTATGAGAAGTACATCATCAAATGTCAGACCTTCAAACATAATTTTATCATCTAAAATGGACATCGGACAGGTTTTTTGGTTTTGCCGCGCAAATTACTAAAAATTAATCACTCATAAAACAACCGATATTCTGACTTGCCGGAAAAAAATCGGGTTACAGTTACTATTTTTGTAATCAGAAACTCATTTTTGTATTTCAGCAATATGAACATTGAGCCATACAGGCAGATACTGACCAGATACTGGGGGTTTACTTCTTTCAGACCACTTCAGGAAGAAATTATAAAATCGGTGGAGGAAGGCAGGGATACCCTGGCACTAATGCCTACAGGCGGCGGTAAATCAATCACATACCAGGTGCCCGCTCTTGTGAATGACGGGATCTGTATTGTGGTCACTCCTCTGATAGCATTGATGAAAGACCAGGTTAACAGACTTAACAGCCTGGAAATAAAATCAATGGCTATTCATTCCGGAATGTCGGGTGAGGAGATCGATATTGCGCTTGATAATTGTATATATGGTGATTATAAGTTTCTGTATATCTCACCGGAAAGAATAGCAACACGATTATTTCAGGCAAGAGCCCCCAGATTGAATATAAATCTTGTGGCAGTCGATGAAGCACACTGCATTTCACAGTGGGGATATGACTTCAGACCTTCCTACCTTAAAATAGCAACAATCCGTGAACTTATTCCTGATAAAATTCCTTTCCTTGCCCTTACTGCCTCGGCTACATCCGCAGTAGCAGAGGATATTATTAAAAAACTTGAATTCAGGGAAAGGAATATTCTCAGGACCAGCTTTGAGAGAAAGAATATTTCCTATCTGGTCAGGGTGGTGGAAGATAAAGGGACATGGCTGACAAATACCGTACAAAAATTCAGTGGAACCGGAATGATTTATGTACGAAGCCGGAAGAGATGTAAGGAGATAGCCGAACTGATGGTTTCCAGCGGAATCAGCGCTGATTTCTATCATGCAGGATTGCCTCAGGAAATGCGCGACAGGAAACAATTATCCTGGACAACGGGAAGGACCCGGGTCATAGTTGCAACAAATGCATTCGGAATGGGGATAGACAAGGCTGATGTCAGATTTGTCATTCACTGGGAGATGCCTGATTCCGTGGAGGAATATTTCCAGGAAAGCGGGAGAGCAGGAAGGGATGGTAAAGAGGCTTTTACTATACTGCTTTATTCTTCTTCCGACCGGAAACACCTCGAGGACTCACTGAGAAGAAAATTCCCCTCTGTAGAAAAGATAAAAGACGTTTATGAGGCTCTTTGTAATTTTCTAAGAGTTCCGGAAGGTACCGGAAAGGATAATGTCTTTGATTTCAGTATGCAGGATTTTGTTTCAAAATACCGCCTGCCGGTAATCGAGACTTTCAACAGCCTTAATTTCCTTCAGAGGGAAGGATATATTGAATTTACGGAAGAAATAAATAATCCTTCGCGCGTACATTTTATTGTGGGGAGGGATGATCTTTACAAATTCCAGGTTGCAAACGAGTCATTCGACGGATTCATAAAGCTTCTCCTCAGATCATATACAGGTATGTTCTCGGAATTTGTTGCCATAAATGAGGAGTCGCTGGCAAAAAAATCGGGCCTCTCCCGGGATACTGTATATAAGTTTCTGGTTAAACTCTCATCTTTGAATATCATCCGTTATATCCCGGGTAAAAAGACAGCACTGGTAATTTTTACCGAAGAAAGACTTGAAAGGAAAGCATTGCTGATATCTCCTGATAATTATATTGAAGTGAAAGATAAGCATATCTTCAGGGTGAATAAAATGATTGATTATGCCGATTCCAATACCAGATGCAGGTCAGTTATGCTGCTGGATTATTTTGGAGAAGAATCCGACCGTTGCGGGATATGTGATGTATGCCGCGAAAGGAATCAGCTTGATCTGAGCAAATATGAATTCGATATTATTCTTGAAGAAGTAAAGGAATTACTTACCCGTAATAAATATGATCCGCGTGAACTTGTAAGCAAAGTCAGCCTGCCGGAAGAGAAGGTCATTAAAGTTGTCCGGTGGCTTCTCGACCATAACAAAATAATCCGTGATGATGATAACCTTCTCTCATGGAGAGAACCGGATCTTTTTTCAAGATAATTTTTTTTAACATTTTTTAATATTTAAGTTTTTCCTATATTAGAGGAATAAATTCAAGTTTAAAAGTTCTATAAAACCTGGATTTTACAATTTTCTAAAACTAACTTAATCTGGATTCTATGAGAAGAGGAATTAATCTTATTCTTTTTGTCAGGAGTTATGTTACTCTTATGACACGATTCTTACTGGTTGTAACACTCATGTTGTTTCAGCCAAGCGCTTCTGCCCAGCAGAAAACCATCACCGGTACTGTGACCGCGGCTGACGGGACTCCTTTGCCAGGGGTTACTGTTCTGGTAAAGGGTACTACTCTCGGAACATTAACCGATATAAACGGGAAGTATTCTCTTGCTGCTTCTCCCGGCCAGATAGTGGTAATAAGCTTTATGGGTATGACAACCCGGGAGGTTCCTGTAGGAGATTCTAATGTTTACGATATCACTCTTGCAGAGACAACAGTTGGTCTGGATGAGGTGATAGTTATCGGTTATGGTACTTCCAGGAAAGCTGATCTTACCGGATCTGTGGTTCGCGTACAGACGGAATCTTTCCAGAACTCAAACATCAGGCAGATAACCGAAATGCTTACCGGTACGGTAGCCGGTTTCAGCTCCAATCAGGGAACAAAAGCAGCAGGTGGAGGTGATCTCGAAATAAGGGGGCCCACATCCTTAAGTGCAAATACAAATCCACTGATAGTACTCGATGGTGTTATATTCAACGGAAGTCTGAGCGATATTAATCCAAACGATCTGGCTTCAATTGATATATTGAAGGATGCCAGCTCCGCTGCTGTTTTTGGTTCAAAAGCAGCCAACGGGGTTATTCTGATAACCACCAGCAGAGGTTCTGTCGGTAAACCGGT
>DNOQ01000092.1 GCA_003501665.1 Bacteroidales bacterium
ACCCTCTTTTGGAAAAGGGGGAAGAGAAACTTACACTGACACAACAAAAGGCAATTATTGTGAAAAAGCTGAAGAAGGATATGGATTATCTTAATGAATTTCTTAAAAAATACCAGCTTATCTGAGATGAGTACTATAAATCGCCGCAGGTTTATCAAAAGAGGTCTTATGACAACGGGAGCTGCAATAATCGCCTCCCCGCTCGATCTGATGATTTCAGGCTGTTCATCTGCTGCAACCAAAAGGATCACTATTTCAAAGGTCAGCTCCAATTTTGAAAGAGAACCCCTGATCCGTCCGTTTGGCTTCAAAGGCGGCTTTATGACAGAAATATGGCAGAGTGCTTCTTATCTTGAAGCTGATTCCGGGAATCATTCTATTGGTCTCTGCACACAAAGTGTTCTCTGGTCCGATGCTAAAGTTTTTGAATCCCACTCTGAAAGCGGCGGTAATGCATTGATGTATGCCATGACGGAAAGAGCCATGCAGATCCTTAATGGCCAGAGTTTTACATCGCCTGTTGAGCTTTTGGATTATCTCTATACCGAGATTTATGATTTTGGAAAAAGAATAACATCAAATCCTGATTTAAGGAAAACCTTTGCGCTCAATGCACTGGTAGGCCCTGATAATGCCGCATGGATTCTTTACGCAAAGGAAAATGGCATCTCGACATTTGACGGTCTCATTCCTCCGGCATACAAGCCCGCTTTATCACACAGGCACGATAAAGTTGCCGGTATTCCCCTGATGGCATACACAATCCCGATTGAAGAGATTAATGCCGCGGTAGATGAAGGATATTTTTTTATGAAGATCAAGATCGGCCAGCCGGGTACTCAGGAAGAGATGCTGGAGAAAGACAAGGCAAGACTGACAGAGATCCATAAATCAATTGGTAGTGTCCGCACAGAATATACCGCTGATGGCAAATTGCCCTATTATTTTGACGCCAATGGCAGATATGAGAAAAAGGAGACACTTATGAAGCTTCTTGATCACGCAAAGAGTATAGGGGCTTTTAATCAGATTGCGATAATTGAGGAACCCTTTCCCGAAGAGGTTGAAATAGATGTCAGCGATATTCCGGTCAGGCTTGCGTCGGATGAAAGCGCTCATAATGTGGATGATGCAATCAAAAGAATAGAAATGGGGTATCAGGCTATCGCTCTCAAGGCAATTGCCAAAACCCTGAGCATGACCATGAAAATTGCCCAGGCGGCTTATGAAAGAAAAATTCCCTGTTTCTGTGCTGATCTGACAGTCAACCCTGTTCTGGTCGAATGGAATAAGAATGTAGCGGCAAGACTCGCTTCATTTCCCGGCATTGGCAACCTCGGACTGGTCGAGAGCAACGGTCATCAGAACTACAAAAACTGGAACACGATGCTTGACTATCACCCGCGAAAGGATGCTTCGTGGGTGAACGTAAAAAGAGGTGTATATGAGTTGAACAGAGAGTTCTACCGGACAGGCGGAGGTATCTTTGATCCGATGCCGCATTATGAGGCGATGTTCAAGGCAGAAAGTCATTAGTCCGCCTGTCGGCGGACGTCATTCGGCTTCGCCGTCATTTGCCCTTCGGGTGTCATTCGTCCTCCTTACGTCGGACGTCATTCAGCGCTACGCGCTGTCATTCGGCTGCGCCGTCATTTAATAGTCATTCGGCCTACGGCCGTCATTCAGTTGTCATTAGCGCTTCGCGCGTCATTCAGTGGTCATTCAATTATAAATGGGTGGATATTGTTGAGGTAAGAATAAAATATTTCACTATTTTAGTGGCAATCAAGTGCTAAAGGGAAATTTATGAAATTAGAAGAATTACAGGTCTACAATCTGTCAATGGATTTGGCTGAGAGGATATGGAATATTGTTATCGTCTGGGAATATTTTCAGAAAGATACTATCGGAAAGCAAATGGTTAGGGCGGCAGACTCGATTGCTGCTAATTTGAGTGAAGGATTTGGACGATACCATTACAAGGAAAGTGTCAATTTTAGTTATTATTCAAGAGGCTCTCTGTACGAGACAAAAACATGGCTCACAAAAGCCCGAAACAGGAATTTGATAAGCTCATCCGATTTCGGCAGCTTCACAAAACAAATTGATGTTATCGGAGTGAAACTCAATAACTACATAAAATCTACAGGCAAAAAATCATCCAATTTTGACATCTGCAGGCCAAATGACAATGAATGACGCCGCGCAGCGGCTAATGACGGCGACAGGCCGAATGACTATTGAATGACCATTACTCCCACTCATCCGTTCTGAACGATGATGCAGGCAATCCTTCGGTATTAAAAAGTTCGCCGATTACAAAGTCCATGAATGCATATCGCACTGCAACAGGCTCACCCACAACCGGAGAGAAGAGCGTGATTCCATCATATGTTATGAAGGCTGTGGCTGGATAGAACCTCTTGTTGGCTCCTGCCACCTCAAAGCTTGAGAGCTCTTTTCCGAACGATGTAAGACCGTTTGGGGCGTTGTCAAACGTTAGTTTAACCATACTGCCTTCCACTGTCATCTCTTTAAGCACAGGGCCTTCACAGGCAAATCCCTGCATCTCGTAAGTTTTGGCCAGAGCCAGGTATGCAAGTCTGTCGCCTGCCGCTTTCTTATCTGCCGGATGGATGTTATCCTTTTCCCCTGTATCCATAATACATGCCATTCCCAAATTGGTGCCGTCTTTTACTGCCTTGAGCTGAGCTTCGCGCAGATATGCAGAATTTAAACCCGTTGGTCCGTAGTCGAATGGTGCTATCTGAACATAATAGAAAGGAAATACACCTATCTCCCAGACAGATCTCCAGTTATCGGCCAGTCCGGGCATAAGCTTTTGATACTGGACCGGCTCATTCCGGTTGGATTCGCCCTGGTACCAGATAGCCCCCCGGATACCATAACCTGCAACAGGATTGATCATTGCATTAAAGAGCACTGTTGGAGTCTGAGGCGAGAGATTGTCAGGTTTCTGGCTTTTATCCGGCAGTTTTACCCACTCAAAATTCTTAAAGCCATCTTCGCTTATCCAGGGTTCGATACGTGTGCCTCCCCAGCTGGTACAAATAAGTCCGACCGGCACATTCAGTGCTTTGTTAAGCATTAATCCAAAAAAATATGCCGTGGCGCTGAACTCAGCCACATTAGCTGGTTCGCACGAGTTCCACGAGCCGGTGAAGTCATCCAGTGTAGTAAGACTTGTGGCGCGGGGAACAGTAATAAGGCGAATGGAGTTGTTTGTAGATGTGGCAATATACTCATTTGATCCCGTTATCGGCTGGTTTCTGTAGCCCTTCATCGGCATCTCCATGTTTGATTGTCCCGAGCATACCCATACTTCTCCAATTAATACATTCCTCAGCGTAACAGGTTTTCCGTCGCTTATCGTTATTGTGTAAGGGCCTCCTGCGGCCGGGGTTGGGACCTTCAGTTTCCAGCGGCCTTCTCTGTCGGCACGCGTTGTTACTGTTTTGTTGTTCCACGATGTTCTTAAACTTACAGTGGCATTTGCTGTTGCGTTACCCCATATCGCAGCATTTGTCTGCTGCTGGAGGACCATATTGTCGCCGAAAATTGAGGGTAGCTTTATTTCTGCACTGAGCGACAGCGAAAAAGCAATGAATAGCACCATCAGGGTGCCAGTTTGAAATACCGGTCTTTTCATTAGATGTAGTTTTAAATTTGATATCTGTTGTTGTTAAATATTTTTGATGCCGGTTCAGGTAATTGACATTATCTGGTCTTTTACATTATCAGGCTCGAAGACTTTCTTCCAGTCCTCTCTGATAAATTCTCTGAGGCCTCTTTGCAGCGCTTTATTGGCAGCGTCGGAGAATACAGCTCCAGGTAGCTCATTAAAAAGCACGGCCATCTGAATACGCAGGTGGCCCAGCAGGAAATCCCTGGCTGCGTCAGGAGGGACACCTTGTTTTATTACTTCATCGAGTCCCTGCCGTATCACATAAACACATGTCGAGGCGAGCGTCTCGACAAGAGCAGGTTCAAGCAACCCCATTTGTTCAACAGTTATCCTGTGTGATCTTGAAACAGGTGCATAAAAGGTTTTTGCCAGTTCTTCTCCCTTCGCATAATCTTCTTCATTGCCCTGCATAATTGAACATACTATTGATTGCTTTGCTTTTTTACCGCCGAAATGATCTTCCATCGCTTCCTGCTCCGGTTCCCAGTTGAATATGGAAGGATGGCAGGGATGAGTTATAAAGTACGAAACATCCCTTCTGGCGTACAGCTTTCCGGCGAGTGCTGCAGCAGGGTCGAGGATTACAACCATTGCGCCGCTTTTCATTCCCGGTATTATCTCTGCTGAGAGAGCCTCCAGCGCGACATCCGGGACTGCGAGGATAACAAAGTCTGAAAGGGCTACACATTTGTATGAAGATGTGACTGTTATACCAAGATCCTTTAACTTTCCGACTCCCGGAGGATTTATTTCAACATAAGTAACATCATATTTCGAATTTCTCAGGTTATGGGTAAGCCTGAGACCCATTTTACCGCCTGCACCAATTAATGTAACTTTTTTCATTTTTTTACGTATAATATTATATATACTCGTCTGTTCTGAAGGGTTTGCCTTTTTTTGCCGATTCATAGGCGGCCCACACCACCCTGACAGTTTCAAAATTATCCTCCGCAGTGGTTTCCGCTCTTCCGTTACCAAGCAGATCCTGAAGTATATCGTTGTTGCAAGCAACAATGGACGGAGGTTCGGGTTCGAGCCTCTCTGTCTGCCAGCTGTATTTTTGCATGGTCATCTTTTCATAAGTTGTCTTATTGCCGCTGGTAATGGCAAAATTATAATCAGGATCGAGCCTTACACTGCCTTTGTCACCTTCGACTAGAAGGAGTACCTGTGGAAAGACCTCCTTTTCAAGCGGTGAGCTGAAGGATATCTGCTGAACGCAGACCATCCCGTTTTTCATTCTCAGCATGGAAGTAGCCACATCCTCTCCCTTAATGGTCGGATTGATTGTCTGTATCTGTGTATAAATTGTTTCAGCTTCACCAAAAAGGTATCTTAAAACATCAAACTGGTGAGATCCCTGATCTGTAAGCGCAAATTGCTCAAGGGTAGCCAGAAAAGGTTGTGTTTCAAACAGTGGGAAAGCAGTGTTCCACAATGAATTGCAGCGAAAGGGCTTTCCTATCACGCCTGAATCGAGGATCTGTTTCATCCTCCTTATCTGGGGCTGCCACCTGTAATTCTCGTGTACATAGAACTTAACACCTGCCTCACGGGTAACCTGCATCATTTTCTTAGCGATCTCATAGGAGGGAGCCATTGGCTTCTGACAGATAACCTGCTTTTTGTGTTTGGCGGCAAGCTCAACGAACTTTGAATGTGTGTCGACATCGGTAATGATGTCAATGAAATCAAGTTCCTCCCTTTTCATCATTTCCTCAGCGTCATCGTAGGTGCGAGGGATGCCAAATCGTCCGGCCAGTTCATCGGCTTTTGACAAGGTGCGGTTATAGAGAGCCACACATTCCGCACCATCCAGTTCCTGCCAGCCACCCAGCTGAAACTGCGACCAGAAGCCGCAGCCAAGAATTGCAAACTTCAGCTTTTCCATACGCTTAATTTTTTACGTATTATTTAAAAAAGTGAATTCGAAATTAGAAAAAGTGATGTTAATTGTTTATCTTCTCGTCATTACAAAATAAAGTCCCGACAAAAAACAACCGCCGGCTGGCGATTGAAAAATACAAATAAAAAATTAAACGATCAATTAAAAGTTGTAAGACATTCATTTACAGGGAGTAGTATTACAAAGTATTCAGATTTACGGGTGAATCATGTTTCATTTTCTCAAAGAAATCAATTTGGATTTCTAAACTTCAATTAATATGGAAATGAAAAATTATACACTAAAGTGGTTTTTTATTTTGCCGGTATTGCCCGTATTAATACTGGTACTTTATCAATGTGCTTCTGATCAGGAACCTGCTGATAAGTTTTTCAAACGTGCAGAAGCAATCTGGCCGGTCGGTAAACAGCATGAAAAAAATATCACCGCTGGTTTCAGAACCCAATTTGAAAAACCGGTCAGTGGTAAAGCAACTTTGATGGTAACTGCGTCAAGTCTCTACAGGGTCTTTCTGAACGGTGAATTTATCGGACACGGACCTGCACGGGCGGCACATGATTATTACCGAGTAGATGAGTGGGACCTTTCCGGAAAACTATCAGAAGACAAAAATGTACTCGCCATTGAAGTAGCAGGTTATAACATCAACTCTTACTACCTGCTCGACCAACCATCATTTATTCAGGCAGAACTGGTATCGGGGAAACGGGTAATTGCATCGACATCTGCCAATACTGATGACTTTATGGCAGTGATAATTAAGGAAAGAGCTCAGAAGGTCCCCCGATACTCCTTCCAGCGCACCTTTACGGAATATTACAAGCTGGAACCGGGATATGATAACTGGATGTTTTTGACCGATGATAATATGAATATTGTCGGGTGTGAAGCTGCCGGAGAAAAGGCCCTGCTGGAAAGAAGGGTTCCATATCCTGAATTTAAGGTTGTAAATCCTGTTA
>DNOQ01000016.1 GCA_003501665.1 Bacteroidales bacterium
AGTAGAGATATACTTCCCAGTAATTAAAAGTTCCGGCAGGCAGAAGTGTGAATACTATTACAAACAGAGGGACAAATGAAAGTCTTAACAGCAGCTTCCTGATGAGAGCCGATCTCTCCTGAGGTGTCATTTCACTTTTAGTTTCCATTATCAGGTTATTTTACTTAATTGTCTGTGTGCATCAGCCAGTAAAAAACGTATTGCAACATTGTGGGGACATGCTTTTTCACAGTGACCCTGGCATTTTCTGCAGATACCTGATTCATTGTTTCCAATATTCCTGTATAGAGAGGAGGCTGTTTCCTGTTCACTTAATGCCTGTGAGTAATAATAATACCTCATTATTGTGCTTACAGGCAGATGTACAGGACAACTCTTTTCACATTTGTTGCACCCTATACGGCAATTCAGGAAGCCGAGGCTCTCCCTGAATTCAGCAAGTAAGAGATTCTCTTTCTCATTAAGCCTTGAACCTGAAAGTCCGACATACATATCAATATCCGAGAAATTCCTGAAGCGGCAGCATATTGTGCTGACATTATCGTTCGAGAGAATAAAACGATAAGCTCCCCTTTTGAGATCCTCTGTACCTGTCATGCCGTATTTTCTGAAAAAGTTTCCGGCCTTTTCCATCTGAATCTTCTTTGTCTCGTAGTCCTTTTGTTCCAGGAAGCCAAGCTCATCACCCCGCTTGAGTACAGATTCATAACTTTCAAGTATACCTACAGGATTAGATTTCATAATCATTGTTCCGATATTTGCAGCTTTACATCGGGCAAGAATCCTTTCACCCATTCCCGGATCAAGAAAATTGTAAGGGAAGAAAAGTACATCATACCTGCCGTCTTCAATGGCAGCTATCAGGATATCCTCAAGTGATCCTCCCTGTTCCTGCCACCAGAAAGAACCATGACAAGATAAACCTACGAACCTTATCTTGCCTTCTTTCCTGAGCCTGTCACAAGCCCGGTGAAAATTCCTGTCGGAAACCTTCAGAATACTTTGTGCCTGGTGCATCATGTAAAGATCTATATAACCTGATCCTAACCTTTTACGGCTCTCTTCAGCCCGGGTATAAATTTCATCCTGCGACATGGTAATTCCAAGCGAGATATTCAGCTTTGTGGCAATGAAGAGTTTTTCGCGATTCAGATTTTTTATAGTCTTGCCTATGAGAATTTCGTTTCTCCCATTGTCATAACTTTCAGAGGTTTCAATGAAGTTTACCCCTGAGTCAATCACCGCCTTCAGAACCGCTTCAGAGTATGGAATTCCTGAGCCTATATCGGAAACAAGGAATCCTGTTCTGCCCAGTTTGCGATACTCTTTTATGGACGGATAGTTTTGAAATACTTCATTGTCCCTGGAAAGCCGGCTTAATCCGATTCCAAAACCCAGAGTCCCTTTAGCGGATCTTCTTAAGAAATCCCTCCGGTTCAGTTTATGTGGTTTCATAAGAAGGTTGATGAATTATTTTATAAAGTTACACCAGATATTTAATATAGGTTCCTTTTAATGAGCCTGCTTTTTCGGCCGCAGGTTATCAATGACACCGGCTGATACCCAGTAAATGTCGTAATTACCATTCTGCGGACTGTTCAGATACTCTTTTAAAGCACCAATAGTATTCTTTGATGCTAACTCCTTCATCATGTCACTAGTTGTCCTCGCCGAGAAGAACAGATATTTTCCATCAGGTGACACCGAAGCAGAAATTGCAGTGCTTCCTTTTATGTTTATGTCGGGACCGAATGAGATACCTTCATTCCAGTTATCATTTTTATCCCTGAAGAAAATATAATAATTTGCAAACCCCGGATTAATTTCATTCTTCTTATTATCAACACAACCGATAAGGTAACTCTCATCCGGCGATATGAAGGCATTGTATATGTTTCCGTTCGCATTGATTACGGGGGGAAGAAGCTCTGGCGTATCAAGTTTGTTTCCGTTTTTCTTTGCCCTTAATATCTCCGACTTTCCTGTCTGCTCATCGCTTCGGGTAAAATAAAGTGTTCCCGTTTTTGTCAGCGACGGGTAAAACTGTGAGTTTGGCCTGTTGAAGGCAGTATCAGGATTGTAAATTTCACCCCAGGTTCCGTCACTCTTTTTATCTGATGCCCAGATGTTCTGGTAAGCCCAGCCGGGTGCTGGCTCTTTCCCCTCAGGAGGCTTCGTACAAAGGAAATAGATAGTATTTCCATCCGGTGAGAAGCATGGCTCCAGGAAGAAAAACTGGCTGTTACGGGCAAACGGGGCAATTTCCGGCTCGGTCCATTTGCCATCTGCAAGCCTGGTATATAAGATAGTTACATGCCGGCCGGTAAGAATTCCATAGAAAATCTCAGTACCATCTGGCGATATTGTTATGTCGCGTTCATAGTAACCTGTTGCTATAATATCCGGAGCGAAAGGTTCAGGAGTAATTCCGGGAGGTTTTTGTCCCAGGTATGACAGATTGAGATCTTGTGATTTCACATGCTGACCTGTAATGGCAAAGCTGAACAATGCAAGAATGGATAAAGTTAACAGTCTTTTCATATATACTTCATTCAATTAACGCAGGTTAATATCTTCTCAAAGATCAGCCGGACTATACTCATCCAGTGTTCACCGGCCTGCTGATCTGTTAAATTGCTTGTCCAGCAGGTAGCTGTGATAACAAGCTGCTGATCAGGGACAATGATTATGAATTGCCCACCCCATCCCATTGCCATATAATACCTGTGGCCGGTTTCAGTTCCGAGCCATACCTGGTATCCGTATTCGGGACCATAGGGAACATCGTTATTAGTTGAGATTTTTGTTGTGGTCATTTCATTGATCCACCTTTCCGGAACGATTTGTTTACCATCATATTTCCCGTTATTAAGGATCATATTTCCAAACCTTACCATATCCCGTGGTTTGATACGCAGATATGCCGCACCCAGGTGATAACCTCTGTCGTCGGTACTCCATTCATACTCTGTAATTCCCAGCGGATTAAAGAGATTTTCCACGGCAAAATCAAGTGTACTGGTACCAGTGGCTTCAGTGATTATTGCTGACAGTAAATGAGAGGCACCATCACTGTAATTAAACACACTACCGGGCGTAGCAACAAGAGGAAGATCAATTATGAACTGCAGATTGTCCTCTGATTCAAAGAAACACTCTCCGAAGAGGCTGGAAAATGATGTTCCGTTCCATGAATGACCGAACGACATTTTCAGAAGCTGGTCAATAGTGATGTTTGCTTTTATATTATCAGGGAAAGTCACGATACCTGTAAGATATTTGCTGATCGGATCGTTAACACTCTGAATATATCCCTTATCAATGGCCAGTCCCACAAGGACACCGGTAAAGGTTTTAGTAACCGACATTATGTTCTTAATACTGTCGGCTCCGTAGCTGTTATAATTTGTATATTCTTCAGCAACTATTGTTCCTTCTCTGCAGGCAATAAGGCTTAGAGTTCCTTCGATAGTTTTAAACTCATCGAAAGCCATTGTTAGCTTTTCGCCGTCAATATTATTTTGATCTGCCAGGGGGAAGCGGTTAGTTTCTTCCTTATGGCATGAGCCCAGGAGGGATATGAGTGCTACCAGCAGAAAAGAAAACGGACCAGGTTGATTTAGCATGACAAAATAGTTTTTAAATGTATTGATTATCATTAACAAGACCTTTCTGGTAGGTCAAACGCTATTGTTTGCCACTCGCTGGCGCGGATTT
>DNOQ01000531.1 GCA_003501665.1 Bacteroidales bacterium
ATTAATAAGTTTTATCATTGTTTCGGGTTCAGGGTTTGATAACCTTTTTTACCATCCGCTCTTTCCCGTCTGACAACACAACGAAATATATTCCCTGTGGAAAATGTTGAATATCAAAGATCACTATATCACTATCCACAGTTTTGCTTATTAATGATTTCCCGTAGAAATCAAATAAGCCTGCTTTCCAGGAAGAAAAATCACCGTTCAGCCATATTCTGATCTCATATTCGGTGACACTCAACTTAAAGGCTTCCGTGGTTCCTTCGGGAGTGTTTATACCGGTAACAAACTCAATAGTCCAGTTCCGGGCCCTTAAGTTGTTAAGATGTATCATACCCTCTGAAGAGGGAGCAGAATTTTGAGTGATATCCAGATAACCATAGGATTTACCTGCCTGATCAAGTTGATTTAATATATAATCTACCTGGAATCCAGTCAGGCCACAATCCTTTAATCTTACAATGGTAAGATTATTCGCTGTACCTAAATTAACTGAATCAAGTTTATTGCCCGACAGAGAAAATGTAACGAGACTGGTACAACCGCTTACATCTGCAATTGAATGGTAATTTCTATCGGATCTGATACTTTTTATTACAGGACTGTGGCAAATCAACGGCCCTGACTGATTTGTATTCCATATCCATAGATCCTGCAGCACCGGGAATTGTGTAAGATCAAACATTGCCTGATTCATCTGTGGATTATCCCTCGTGCAGATATGCCACATTGACTGGCCAATTGATCCCCAGTTAATAAATGTATAATTATTCAATGCGGCCCTGAGATCTTCAAGACCGGTACAACCTGAAAGATCGAGGGAATCAAGGTGGCAGTCCTCAACACAAAGCCTCTCAAGAACCGGATGATCACCCAACCGTATTTTAACAAGTTCCTTACATTCATTTAATTCCACGAACTCCAGTGCTGACAATTCTCGTATATCCAGCTCTGTCAGAGGGTTTTCATTGGCACAGATATATTTAAGGCTGCTTTTTGCGAGGTGCAGGTTGTAAATTCCCGAAACATTCTGGCTCGGGATGGTATCAAAATCGCCATAGCCCCCGTCGGCTGCATCGTAACCCACATTAATGCCGATCAGGGCTGACCATGGAGTAACTTTCAGATAATTGTGCCGGTATCCTTCCGTTCCATAATCCTTTACCGGTCTGGTTGATGTACTTACAGTATTATCATCAAAGGTCCATTCAATGAGAGGCTCACCAGTCACTTCAATAACGGGTGCAAAAACTGAACTGTTACTTTGTATATTGATGACATCGGATGGAGGTGGAATGGTAATCTCACCTTCTATAATTATTTTTCCCCATCTGGTGTTCCCTCCCCAGCCTCCGAGTACAATTAACCTGTCAGGTGACACCAGACAGCTTGCATTGTAAGCATAAACGCTGTCATCAACTGATGATTTTATCGTTATACCTGCCGTGGATGCAGTATACTCATAATCTCTTGCTTCTCCTACCACTAAATACGGCGCTCCTATTTCTCCGGCATTTATCCCGTCATGAGCCCAGAAATTCTTATATGAGGCCAGTACCGCCCCAAGTCCGGGATCAGGCAGCCAGTGACCGGTAAATGTTACTATATTCGAATAAAAATTGAGGTGTCCTGCTGATGAAAGCGCTGTTGCATCTTTCGCGATTATTTTGTTGCATTTAATGCCCTGCTTCCACATCATTGCCCGGACATATTTAGTACTTCCATCGGTGATAGTGACAAACCCATCTCCCCGGACTAATGTTGTTCCATCTGTCATAACCCAATCCAGTAATTGAGTATCAGCGGACCAGTCATATTCAACCCTTATATGTGTTGCATCAAGCCAGGTAACAGTACCGTTCAAACCGAGATCAGGATGATCCTGACTATAAAGTATACAGGATAGATTTATTATTAACAATGAAAAGATCAGAGTTCTGTACATAAATACCAATTATGAGTTCCGCGTTGAAGAATTTATCAGCAACGTGAGTCCCGGGTTTTCAAGTCCGGACATGCTTCCGCCCCGTCAGTCCCATTTGTAAAGTATTGTAACTCTCTGTAATTATGATTGATATGACAATCCGTTAAAAGTTGATCAAAATTACCTATCGCTACAATAAACATGGTCCGGCAGGAGCAACGAACAGTATATATGGGGTAAAGTTACGTAAAGTACTGTAATGATACAAAACCCTGAAAACGTAAGATATGGTGATCTGTTAACGTTTACCTTAAAGATTCCTTAATATGTCAGGCAGAATCATTTATTTATAATCAAAAAAACATCCTTGGTCAAAACCAGGATGTTTCCATGAATGTGGGTAAAAAATTGATAAATTAATTTACGGTATTTCTTTATTATATCTGAAAAGAAATTTTAAGTACTTTTGAACTGCAATCCTTTATATTCGCAAAAATATGATGTTCAATAATCTTAATTTAAGAATAAGTCCGAAGGCTTCAATCGGGAAAAATGTCCGGATCGGAGATGATACTGTGATCTTCGACAATGTGGTAATAGAAGATAATGTGACTATAACACATAACTGTATCATCGGAGAGCCGCTGAACAGTTATTATTCAGACCCGGAGTACGGGAATCCGCCTACTGTCATTGGCAGAGGATCCCTGATCCGCAGTCATGCAATTATTTATGCAGGCAACAGGCTCGGAGAACAGGTTTCTACAGGACACAGGGTTACTCTTCGTGAGAATAATATCATTGGAGATCATTCTGTTATCGGTACTCTCTCAGATCTTCAGGGGAATGTCATTATCGGTAAATACTGCCGGCTCTACAGTAATGTCCATATTGCTGCCTTATCTGTGCTGGGTGATTTTGTTGCTCTTTATCCGTACGTTGTGATGACCAACGATCCTTATCCTCCGTCTGATGATCTGAAAGGCGGGACAATTGGTGATTATACTCAGGTCGGGACACACAGTACCATTCTTGCCGGGGTAATGATCGGTCATAATTGCCTGATCGGCGCCCTCAGTGTAGTTTCAAAGACTGTGTCCGATTATTCGCTTGTTATGGGAGAACCTGCAAAAGTTATAATGGATGTCAGAAATTATGTTGCCCTGGGAAAAGGACACCTTTATCCGTGGATGAACAGGTTTTCGAGAGGCACACCGTGGGATGGGATTGGATACGATGCGTGGATGAAGGCAAAGGGGAGGAAGAAGAGGTGAGCGGCTTTGCAAGCCGTAGCTTTCTTTGACCTCCGTAG